>CAZVOZ010000007.1:2187-20196 GCA_964629065.1 uncultured Candidatus Peribacteria bacterium | reverse complement strand
CGCTTGATCACCGCGTCATCATTCACTGAACCGCCCGGCTGCATGATCGCGCAAACACCCAAAGCCACGGCATCTTCCATCGCATCAGTAAAAGGAAAAAACGCATCCGAAGCCATCACCGAACCGCGCACATTTTCGCCACCCTTAATCCCCGCAATCTTCACACTATCCACGCGCGACATTTGCCCCGCACCAACCGCCACCACCGTCGTGCCCTTCGCCATCACCACCGCATTCGACATCACATGTTTACACACCTTCATCGCAAACAGCATACTCGCGATTTCTTCCTCCGAAGGCTTCTTCATCGTCACCACCGTTAAATCGCTCGGCTGAAGTTCATAACTATCCTTCGTCTGAATCAACAATCCACCAGCCACTTTCTTGATATCCGTCTTCATTTGATCCAACTTTAAATCACCCACGCGCAAAATGCGCAAATTCTCCCGCGTCATCAATCGTCGCAACGCTTCTTCCGAATAAGAAGGCGCAATAATCACCTCCACAAACATCTTTCGCTCCTTCATGAAATCCACCATCGCCTCATTCACTTCGCGATTCACCGCAATAATACAGCCAAAAGCCGCCATCGGATCCACATCATGACCCGCCTTAAACGCTTCCTCAATCGTCGCCGCACTCGCCACGCCACACGGATTATTATGCTTAATAAATACTGCCGTCGGCTCACTAAACTCCTTCACTAACTCCAAAGCACTATCTCCATCCACTAAATTATTAAACGACAATTCCTTCCCGTGCAAAACCTCAGAGTTCGTGATATTCGAATCATGATTTTCCGGATTACGGAAAAAAGCCGCTTTCTGGTGAGGGTTTTCGCCATACCTCAAACTACACACCTTTTCATAATGCAAATTCAAAAGTTCCGGCTCACCTAAGCTCTCACGGAAAAAATTATCAATCGCCTCGTCATAACGATGAGTCAAAGTAAAAACCTTTCGCGCCAACTTCTTGCGTGTTTCCAGGCTCGTCTCGCCATCCGCCGAAATCTCCGCCATCACCGCCTCATAATCGCTCGGCTCACAAACCACTGTCACGAACTCAAAATTCTTTGCTGCACTGCGCAACATCGACGGTCCACCAATATCAATGTTTTCAATCGAAGGCGCCTCAAAAAACGGATACAAATTCACCACCACCAAATCAATCATCTTAATCCCATTCTCCTCCGCTTGCTTCATATGTTCGCCATCATCACGCAAAGCCAAAAGCCCGCCGTGAATCTTTGGATTTAGCGTCTTTACTCTTCCATCCATCATTTCTGGAAAACCCGTATAATCGCTCACTTCCACCACTTTCACGCCCGCCTCAGTCAACACCTTCGCCGTCCCGCCCGTCGACAAAATCTCCACGCCCATATCGGCCAGCTTGCGGGCAAAATCAATCACCCCTTCTTTGTTTGACACGCTGATAAGAGCCCTTTTAATTGCCATAATCCTTTTAAAAAACCGAAAAGCATTCTAACCTTTCGCGCCCGAAAGTCAAGGTTCGTCCACCCCACCCTTACTCCAAGGATTACAACGCAAAACCCGCCACACCGTCTTCAAAAAACCTTTCACCACCCCATCCTTCTCAAAACTCTCCCGCGCATACTGCGAACAGCTTGGGTAATACTTACAATATCCATTCGGGAAAAAGCCCTTAAACCAGCCGTGGTCCGGCGAAAGAGTCTTTTGATAAAGCTTAATAAGAGAGTCTATCAATCCCTTTATCATGCAAAAGTGTTAGCAAGGACGAGATGCAAGGAAACAAGAAGCGACCGACGGAGGCGTATAGCCTTAATACGACGAGGAGGGAGCTTCGCAGTTGACGAAGCATATCGCCTTGATAACACTTCGTCTAAAAGTAATTATAAGGGTTTTGTCTAACACCATTTACGATAACCTCCCAATGCAAATGAATTCCCGTTGCTCCATAAACGCGGCCTGTATTACCCATAATCCCCAATACATCTCCTTGCGTCACTGCGTCGCCGACACTTACTCCCACCGTATCCATATGCGCATACAAAGTCTTCACGCCATCACCATGATTGATAATGACATGATTTCCGTAGCCTCCGCCCCAAGTTCCCGTCGAAACCTTCTCGACTGTACCCGCACCTGCTGCCCAGATTGGTGGTTTACTGCGATCCGCAATATCCAAAGCATAATGCCCACCTCGGAAACCTTGGCTCACGCCACCTCTTGTCGGATAGATGAAAATCTTCCCAACTGAAGGTGTTGCCGATGAAGGCGAAGCGTTAATCCGCGCATTTGTATAAGTCGTACTATTTCTATTCGCAATTGAAGTCGGTGTTGCAATCGGCTTCGCACCAGGCAAGAATAGTAATTGTCCTTTTTGAATCGTCCCACCTTCGATCGCATTCTGCGCCACAATTGCTTCTACGGAAACGCTATAAGTCTTCGCGATCTTCTCCAAACTATCACCACTCTTCACCTTATAACCAACGCCATCTACCGGCGGAATCAACAAACTCTGGCCAATTCTCAAAGAATTTGCGTTATAAATTCCATTTTCCCACATCAAAGTCTCTACTTTAATGCCATACAAAGAAGCCACAGCCGATAAAGTTTCGCCACTCGTCACCGTATGTACAGCATAATCACTCATCCCAACCCGGCTCGCCGTCTCCGTTTGCGGACTCAATTTCACCAAATAACCTGAATCATCCGCAACCAATACATCCCCTGGAATCGAATAAGCTTGGATATAATCATCCGTATAATTCAAACTAGTTGGTACAAAAGCACCAGCTACACTCAAAGAACTCGTTAAAAAACAAATCCCCGCCAAAGTGTAAGCCTGAAACATCAATTTCTTTTGCGGCGAATGTGGCGCTAATTCTTTTATATTGCTCAAAAAGCCAAAAACTCTCGCAACTGGCGCAAGAGGCTTCGTTAATACTGACAAAACAGCTTTCGCTCTTACGCGACTAATCCCGCTTTCCGAGAATACTCTCAGATGACGCTCTCTTCGCGCCAAAGTATTTACCTTTAAAGTTTCTTCAATGTGATTCATCTACTGTTTAAGATTTCACGATACCATTATCCTCCACCTTCCAATTCGAGCAATACCGAGTAGTTGACAAGTCCGCTGGATTATTTCAGAAAAAATGAATGCCGTCAATGCCAAGGCTGTTTTTCCTTATAAAAAAGCCAAATCATCACTATTGACATATTAAAACAAAAAAAACGCCTCGCAAATAACTAATTGACTTTAAGCGTCAAATGTTGCGTTTTAACATTGCTTTAATGTGGACACTTTGTTACTCTCCCCTTGCTTTATTTCTGCCTTATACAATATATAGGGCTACATTTAACCCAAAGGAATATGCAACAATATGAACTTATGCTGATGCTTCTGCCAAATCTTGGCGAGAAAGCACTTGGCGAAGCTGTTGCCGAAATCAAAGATTTCGTCGGTAGTATGGGAGGTAAAATCTCTCAAGAAGATGTCTGGGGCGTGCGCGATTTAGCTTATCGCATCAAAAAGCATGACCAAGGCTACTACATCGTCTGGATTCTCGAATTGCCAGCCGCTTCCATTACTGAAATGGAAAAAACCTTGAATATCAACGCAAACATTATGCGTTACCTTCTTTTGAAAACCCCACAAAATTACAGCTTCAAAACTTTGACTCAACTCGAAGCCGAAGCCGAAGCAGCCGCCAAAGAAGCCGCTGAAGCTAAAAACGAGAACAATAGCGAACCAAGCACTGCATCAAAAGAGCCAAAAGAAGAAGTTAAAAAAGACAAACTTGCCAGTATCATCGACGATCCGGATATCAACCTCTAACCTCTAACAATTCAACCATGAGATCAGTAAACAAAGTCATCTTAGTCGGAAATCTTACCCGCGATCCTGAAATGAAAACTACCCAAAGCGGGCAAGTGATCGTCGGGTTCGGTATCGCTACGAACCGTGAATGGGTTACTTCCGACCGCGAACGCAAAGAATCCGCTGAATTCCACGAATGTGTCGCTTGGGCCAAGCTCGGCGAAATCTGCCACAAGTACCTCAAAAAGGGAAAACTGGTTTATGTCGAAGGTTACCTCAAAACTCGCAGCTGGGAAGACGAAAAAGGCGAGAAGAAATTCCGCACTGAAATCGTCGTTAACGACATGATCATGCTCGACAAACGCACCGGCGAAGCCGATTATCATGACGAAATGCCGCAATCAAACACTGACGAACCAGAGTTCGATCACGGCGACAACATGTTCTAGTTCCTAAAATTTTACAACCATGCCAACTTATAAAAATCGTAAATGTTACTTCACCGCTAATCAAATCAACTATGTTGATTACAAAAACTTGAGCCTGCTCAAAAAATTCCTTACTAAATACGCCAAAATCGTACCAAAGTATTACAGCGGAACAAGCATCAAACACCAAAAAAGCCTTGCTGCCGCCGTCAAACGCGCCCGTTTCATGGCTTTGATCCCTTACACGCCGTAAGACTAGTCTGCGTCTAACTAAAAAGCTCTTCGTAAGATGGGCTTTTTATGTTATACTAATAGGATTTTTCGCCAATACATTGAAAACAAAAAAAACACAAAAAGTCACTCTCAGCTGGAAAGCGCCGGAAACCGTTGTCTATCAACGCGGTTTGCTATGGAAAATTAACGCTTCCATCGCGCTTTTCTTAGGTATTACCTTGGGAATTTACTTCCACGCACTCACTTTTTCCATTGCCATTGCCGCTTTTGCTATTGCCTATTATTTGGTTGGCCGCAAGCCAATTCGCCAAGTCCAAAACGAAATCTCCGAACTCGGTATCACCCTTGATCGTAAATTCTATCCTTATGCACAAATAAAACGCTTCTGGATCATCTACGAACCACCCGCCGTTAACGCCTTACATCTGCACATAAAAGGTAATGTCTTCACCGAAATAAAAGTCCAACTCGCCGACCAAAACCCCGAAACCATCCGCCGCGCCCTCAAACCTTACCTTACCGAACTCCCAAACCAGCATGAAAGCTTCAGCGAAATCCTACTTCGTATTATCAAAATCTAATGACTGATCAAGAAGTAAAACTAGGTTCAGCAATCGAATCTGCCACTGAAGAAGTGATGGCTAATACAAACAAAGATCTCGAAGTTCTTAAATACGAGCTAACCACCGTCAAACTCAACGAACCAATCGATCCAGGCATCAAAGCCACCACCGAGCAATTTGTCGCCAAAATCATCGCTGAAATCGATCCCAAAAGCCACGGACAACACGCTGAGCATTACATCACAATGATCAAGCTTTATTACACCTCCGCCATCAACACCATCGCCAACGACTATCAGCAGCAATTAACAACCGAAGATTCCCATAATGCCATCGTCAGAGAAGAATTCGCCAAAAGTGCCAAAGAAACAGCCAGCCTAGCCATCGCTCAAATCCAATCCATTACCACAGAAAACGGCGGTTGGCTCGGTGACGAAGGCATTGTCGCACTGCACAAAGCCTCAATGCAATTTAATGTCATCCTCCGCGCCGAAGAAAACAAGGATTTGACCGATGCTTTTGCTTACACTTTAAATGCCAATCCAGATGAAGAAGAACGAAATTCTGCTCTCGAAGGCCTCCGAGATACCATTATCGACCTTTATGGACCAAACTATAAAAAATCTTCCAAAGAAACTACCTTCTTCATCCTTGCCAACCTCACTACTAACGATCGTCAGCAACTTTTAGAAGGATTGAAAGCGATGAAATTTCAAGATCCTACATTCGCTGAAGCTGCTAACGCTAAAGGCGCACTCACCCTCAGCGAAATGGAATTTTTCCTCGACAAAACCGATTTCACCGACGAAGAACGCCAAAAATACAATGAAACCTACATCAAAGCCCGCGCCAGCATTGTCGACACGCGCGGCCTCAAAGGCGGTTACGGCGACCAAGCCCTTCTAGACAGTGTTACTCCAGGGAGTATCGCCCTCTTCTTAGCCGACGCCGTTGCTGTCAGTAGTTTCGCTCTCAACGCCGGTTTCGCTATCGGCAGCGGCAACCCGATGGATATTTTCCAAAACACTTGGACCAGACTCCCCGCCGCTTGGATGCTCGGCCGCCACATGGTCGCCAAAGAAAAACCAATCAGCGAACAGTTAAAAGGCAAGGAGAAGACCATCGCGACTCAAGGTCAAAAAGCCCTCGCTCAGCTCAACGCTCTCCAAAACAACACTTTGGCCTTTGAACCATGGGCACCATTTTTGACCGACGAAACCAAAGCGGCCCCACGCCTAGAAACCCTCCGAAACTTCCTTAATGAATATATGAGGATACATGATTTGCAGGAAGTACCAGATAAAATCCCACCAAACGCACTTTTTGTTTTCCTACAATTCCAAAACGATCCTGAAATTCTTAAAGACTTTCAGCCAATCCTCAAAACCCCTTCCGCCCACACTCCTGAAACCCTCGCCAAAGTCCTTTACACCATTCATCATTTCCCTTCAGGAAGTGCTCACGGTATCAGGAGCGCCGAAGAATTCCGAAAAGCCTTAGCCACTAGCCGAGAAAAATTATAAAAATGTTCAAAAACCTTTTTTACAAATCGTTCAGAAAATTCAGCCTCCTGGCGATTCTTGCGCTGGCCTTGAATTTCACGCCACTCGCCCAAGACCAAACCGCCCACGCCGCGGACTGTAATGAAGGTGGCCCAGTTTGTGAAATTCCCCTTGCTGGATTCAGCGATGCCGACGCAGCCGCCCAAAAATGTCCCGCCGGTTTTCGCGAGACCAATCGAACCCCCGAGAAAATCCAATGTACAAAAGATGGTATCGCCGACCTCTCTGAGCAGGCAAGTACAAAATTAGTTGAAAACATCGGCATCATTCAAATCATCGTTAATGTTTTGAGCCGCATTCTCTGGCCGGTACTCGCGATGATCGGTGGCCTGATGGATAACTCCTTACTTTTTGGTAACGGCATGGAAGCGCGTTTGCGCGAAATCTGGATCGTCGTGCGCAACCTCGTGAATATCTTTTTCGTCCTCGTCCTCGTCGGTATCGCTCTTTATAATGTCCTCGGCCTAGGCGAAGACGGCGGCAATTACTCCGTCAAAGCCGCTTTGCCCAAAATCGTCATCGCCCTTATCGCCATTAACTTCTCTTTCTTAGCGATCAAAGTCTTCCTCGATGTCGTCAATGTCATGACCACCGCCGTTTTTGCTCTTCCCCAACAAGTCGACGAACAATTGGCCGATATCACCCTCACTACCGAACAACAACAACTCCTCTGTGGCAAAATCACCCAAGTTGACGCTAAAGAACTCAGTGGTGCCACTATTGCCACTTTGGGCGAAGCTAAAACCGCTGAAATTTACCGCAAAGTTGCCGCGATGGAAACCTTTAAAGACTCTTTTGACCCACCTCTTGGCGACAAATTATCCAGCCTCAAACCCAGCGAAATCGAAGCTCGACTCAAACAAGGTGAACTCGATAAATTCAAACAAGCCGTTGCCAAAGAACAAAGAATGGCTTTCTGCGATCCCGAACTCAAACTCACCAACACCGGCCAAGCCTACTTTAGCAAATACGGCCAACAAAATGCCGCCTTCGCCATGGCTCTCAGCATGGGCAAAATCACGCTCTACGACACTGTAATTTTCGAGAACCTCACCAGCATCGGCAATGCCAAAGCAATCGAAAAAATCACCATGTCCCTAATCCTTTCAATCGTTTTATATGTCGTCTATGCCGCATCCTTTCTTGCTCTCCTCATCGTCCTCCTCGGTCGCCTCGTCTTCCTTTGGATCTCCATTGCCATCTCGCCAGTTTTATTACTCCTAATGGCTTCACCGGAACTCAAAGGCGTTTCCAGCAAACTCGGCGAACTTCCCGACCAATTCATCAAAAACGCCATCGCCCCTCTCATCATCGGCTTCGTCATGTCCATCGGATGGATCATGAATCGCACCCTCCAAAATGTAAATTCATTTGGTGAAAACCCCGTTCTTGGCGGTATCGACCCCACCGGTGGTTTGCCGATTGCCGGCCTCAACACTCTCCAAGATGTGCTCGTCGCCGCGATCACCGTCGCCATCGTTTGGGTTGGTGTCTTCGCCGCCGCCGACAACACCATCGCTAGCGGTGTCACCACTTGGATCAAAGACAAAGTTGCCGGTGCCGGTAAATTCATCGCCACCGTACCTCTCAAACATGCTCCGCTCTTCCCAGTTAAAGTTGCTGGCGGTCAAGTTGATGCCAGTGTCGGTGAACTCGGTGCCGCTCTCAGTCAAAAAATGAATGAGCTCGATAGTATGAATTCACCAAAAAGCCGCGATAATATCAACAGTCTTCTTTCAAATAAACTCGTTCAAGGTTCCGCAGGCCTTCCTGCGGCCCATGAAATGCGCAGTGTCGAAACTCCTGAAGACCTCAAGAAAAACATTGCCCAACTCCACAGCGTCGGCAATATACCGGACTCTGCTCTCGTTGAACTACAAGCCAACCCTCAACGCATGGAAATTATACGCAAATTAAATAATAGTACTGGTGAAAATCGTGAACGCGATCGAAAGCTCGCTGAATACCTTAAAAACCTAGGTGATGCCAAAGACGCCAAAGCGCGCACTGAAATCTCCACTAAAATCCGCAACCTCCGCCATCCCGAACTCGAACTCTCCGACGACGAAAAAGCCAAACTCTCTGGAACCACCGTCAACCCCGCTACCGTCAGTAATATTGAAATCCAAAACACGACACTCATTGGCAGTACAAGATTCGACCAGATTGGCGCAGACGATGAGCAAAAGAAAAATTTCCAAACCGGCATTAACAGTTTGGCAAAAGCTTTAAGCGCCGATCAAACAAACGATTTGACAACAATTGCCGAAAATCTTGAAATCAAAGGTAAAGACCCCGAGGGTAATGAGAAAACATTCAAACCAACTCAAACCGAACTCAAACAACTCCTCAATCAAGCCTCCCCAGATCTCGCCAAAAAACTCACGACTGAAATCGCTACAACTTTAGGTATAATCGAATCATAACATGACCACCGCCGCCAAAAAATCAGAAAAAGCATTCACACCCGATCAAGAAACTCTGATCGGTAGACTCGATAGACCCGACGCTGTAGGCATCCAAATCCCGTTTGCCATTTTAGCAAGAAAAGCGCGTCTCGGTGATTTCAACTACGAAACCCTCGAAAAACTCTATAAAGCCAGCCGCGAAACCGCCAACATCAACAACAAAGACTTACGCCAATTCGTCGAACTCCTCGCCAAACTCGACCTCACCGAACTCCCCGGCAAAGGCCAAGGCCTCTACGAAATCGGTGCCATCCTTTTCGGCAAGAAAAAAGGCACACCAACCCAACAAGAATATGTTCGTAAACTGATCAAAAGCCTTACCAATCAACGCGAAGGTTTCAAGCTCCAACCAGACGACCTCGAAGCAATCTTCGAAGACATTCGTCAACTTGGACTCACTAAAGAAACACCCGACGAAATCGCCGCCGCCACCAAAACAAAAGTCGCCACCAGCGACACCCGCGCTTCCGTCCGCGCCAGTGCCGAAGCAATTACAAAACAAAAAAACTCCATCTACAAACCAGAACCACTCGACAAGCAAACCGTCGACCAAATCCGCACATTGGAAAAGTCACTAATCACACTTTGGGACCGATACAACAAACATGACCATGACGGCAATGAAGCTCAGCGCGACGCCGTGCAATCACAAATCGACAACATCGAAAACCAACTCGAACCTCTCAAACAAATCCAAACCGACTGGCTAGAAAGGAACCTTCGCCGTAAGCGAGGTATTGATGACGCCTCCAGAAAATCGGGCATCGACTTGACCAGCGGCGCCAAAATCGAAACCGCTATTGGTAAAATTGAAATCGATAAAATCACCTTCGATACCGAAACGCGACTCGAACTTGAGCCCTATGGTCCTGGCGTACTCACCATCCATTATCGCCTCAATGGCAAACCTCAACAGCCTACAATTTATTCCCACTTCTGTGATTTGATGCGCTCTCACAGTGCTTTTCAAACCGTAAAAAGCCTCGACGAACTTCACACCCGCATTGAAGAAAAAAGCGGATTCGCTCCACTCCAACAAGGTCAAATTTACAATTCCAAGCAAACGAACCAAACATTCACCATCAAGTCGATCAACAAAAACGGCACGATCACTGTCCATCCAAGCGTCACTACCCGTTTCGCCAACCTTCTCACTAAATCCGCTAGAATGGCCTTGCCAAAAGATATTAGCAAAGACAAATTATCTTTCGGCGAATTTGCAGCGCTCTTAATTGCCCAAGATTTCCGCCGCCAAATCGATCTATCGGAAGTCCCACATATCGTCAAAAAAAACCACGACCGCATCAATCAGCGCATTGCTTCTTATACGCCAGAAGATCCAGAAGCTGCAGAAATCTTCCATGCCATCGACAGCAGCGCCGGAGAAGAACCGCCATCTATTGGTCAAAAAAGCAAAATCTATTGGCTCGAAGATGGTAATAAGCTTCATCAAGGAGAATTTGAAGCACTACCAAACGGAACATTCCAGTTTACTCCGGAACCAGTTTGGCCGAAAAAACTCGAAGGTGTACCCGAACGCTTCCGCGCTGGCAGACAACAAAATCCTTCACCAGCTGACCTAAAGCCTCCAGTTAGCAAATGGCTCAAATCGCTCAAAAAGGATCCTGCAGAAGTACAAATTCCACCAGCACCACGCATCTTTCAACCTTGGGAAATCATCGAGCAAGCTCGTGACGGCAGACTATACGATGTGCCAAAAAATATCACTCCAGCCAATGACGATGTGGAAATTACCTTAGATCGTACAACCGCCATGAACTCTACCCTCGCCCCCGGAGTAAAAGATCAGCTCGAACTACCTTTCGAAGAACCCCCAGCCGCCCCTCCCGAACCGCCAAAACCCGAACCGCCAAAACCCGCTTTCGATCCAGATAACCCTCCAAACCCCGAAGCCCTCCATTATGACTTAGTTCACCGCGTCCTCCCTGGGACAAAAGAAGACGAAGGCTATCTCAAGTCACTTTATAGTGCGACAAAATTTCTTTCCGTCGCCGACCTTTGGCAAATGGGTACAACCATGTGGGAATATTACGACCGCCGTTTGAAAAACAAACAAAAGCAGAGATTTGCCACTGTCGGTAAAGATTTGAAATATTTCGGCCCGGAAATGCAGAGAATTAACCAACAAACCGAGACGGATGAAATGAATCAGTTCAAAGACGCCCTCGACCAATTCGGTGTCAACCAAACCACTGATCGCATTCGCAGTACTCGAAACTTCTTCGAACTCAAGGCCTGTTTCATCAGTCTTGTCGGTAAAGGTCAACTGCGTTGGGATGATGTTGCCATGTGGGAAAATGTCAACCGCTTTGCGCCTGCCGATAAGAAAATCCCTATCCCCAAAGATCGCAATCCTCATACAATTGTGAAAATGGATGGTAAACGCGGACTGACCGGTATTCATTTCCTCAAGCCCGTTCTTGATGGTTTTTGGGGTGATGGTACATTCGACGATTGGTTTAGTAGCAACAAATCAACTTATCAAGGTAACGCTCAGAAGTACGCTGAAGAAGGTAAAGCCCTCGAAGGGGAACCCGGTGGTTATGGTGCGCGTCTTGCTTACCTCTTGCGTCTCCACAAAGAGGGTGATGAATTCGTTGATCCTCAGCGTTATGAAGGCCTCCTTTTAGCGGCGATCGATAATGGTAAAGGTAGTATGCAAGATAAGCTCTATTACATGATTCAAGGTGTTGCTTGCGTCAATAAAAAGGGCCGCACGATCATGGATTTCGATCGTATCTCACATATTAATGCCACCTATCTCGTCCGTTTCCCCTTCCTTGATTATATCTGTACCACCGTTCCTCGCCCACCAGATGGGCAACCCCATAAATTCACCCTCGAAGATTACAAATCTTGGGCTAAAAGGTTCGACCAAGGACGCGAAGATAATGTCCGTCCCACTACTGCCGTCGATGAATTCTTATGGAATCACGCCCTCACGGCTAATCAAACCATTACGCGTATCAACAAAGTTCGTAACTACGGCGGTTACGATCCCGACGATACCTTTGCCTTCTTCCCAACCCTCGATGTTCAGCTTATCACTGATGCCTGTAATATGGGTACGGTCGGTGGTGGTCAAAAATCTACCAGTACCGAGGCCTACAAAAACATCTTCCCTGGCTTCGCTCAATACATCAAAACATTCGCTGAAAAGGGCAATGCTTCACGCTTAGTCGATGTTATTAATTCCTTCGTTCGTTTCGAAGCGATCATGACGAATCGCTATGAAAAGAATAACACCATTTACCAACGCCTTGATCAAAAACAAATTGATAAAGGCTCTGTTGTTAGTGGCGTGAAAAGCAGTGTGCATATTCAGCAAGTCAACAATGTGATTGATAAAATTGTCGATGCTTATATTGCTAATAACATCCCTGGCGCCGCCGAAGTACGCTCAAAGCTCACCCTCGCCCGCACCGTTGTTAGTGAAGAACAATTTATTCAACCTTCTGGGAAAGCGCTTCAAGATCAAATCAATGCCGCTCTCAAAGCTCTCCCTCGCCTCTTTAATAAAATGACAGACCAAGACCAAGGTCAAATCATGCTTGCCGTTGCTGGCGAAGCAGTCGGTAACAAAGAAATTACCGGTATGCCATACCAAGGTGACGAAGAAGAACTCGACAAACGCAAAATGGCCGCCGCTTAAGGCATTTGCAATTTCGCCACTAATTCCGCAACCGACATTTCATCCTGCTCTTTCGTGCTGTAATTCCGCACCGCCAATCTACCGCTCTCCACTTCTTTTTCGCCAATCACTACCATATAAGGAATCTTCATCATTTCCGCACTACGAATTTTCTTCCCCAAAGTCTCCGCACTATCATCCATTTCCACCCGCGCACCCGCCGCACGCAATTCCGCAAACACCTTATCCGCAAACTCCTGAAACTTCTCTGAAACCGGCAAAATCCGCACTTGCACCGGCGCCAACCAAGCCGGAAACGCGCCCGCATAATGTTCAATCAAGAAACCAATCAACCTTTCATGAGTACTCAAAGGCGCGCGATGAATACAGATTGGCGTCTTCTCACTGCCATCAGTATCCGTATAAGTGAGATTAAACTTCTCCGGCACCGCAAAATCCAATTGATTCGTCGCCAAAGTAAACTCCCGCCCAATCACTGACCAAATCTGCACATCAATCTTCGGCCCATAAAAGGCTCCTTCATCTTCCGCTTCCACAAACGGCACACCCAATTTCACCAATACATCACGCACCAAACCTTCCGTCTTAATCCACAACGCCTCGTTGTCCACATACTTCTTCCCCAAGCCTTCTTTCCCATGCTTCGACAAACGCATTTGATACTTCTCGATCCCAAACAATTCAAAATAATACAAATACAACTCAATCACTTTCGCAAACTCCTCCTCAAATTGTTCTTCACTACAATAAATATGCGCATCATTCATACATAAAGACCGCACGCGCATCAAACCAAACAAACTCCCCGAATCCTCAAAACGATAACAATGCCCATATTCCGCAAACCGCACCGGCAAATCACGATAACTCTTCTTCGTCGCACCATAAATCTTATGATGATGCGGACAATTCATCGCCTTCAAATAATATTTCGTATTATCCAGCTCCATTGGCGGATACATACTATCTTGATAATACGGCAAATGCCCCGAACGAATATACAAATCCTCCTTCGCAATATGCGGTGAACGCACGCGTTGATAGCCATATTCTTCTTCTTTCTTTTTCGCCAACGCTTCCAAAACCTCCACAATCACCGAACCTTTCGGCATCCACAAAGGCAAACCTGCACCAACTTCATCATCAAAAGTAAACAATTCCAAATCCTTCCCCAACTTCCGATGATCGCGTTTCTTCGCTTCCTCCACTTGTTTCAAATGCGCATCCAACTCTTCCTTCGTCGGAAAACACACCCCATAAATCCGTTGCAACATCGGATTTTTTTCGCTACCACGCCAATAAGCCCCCGCAATACTCGTCAATTTATAATGCCCAATCTCGCCCGTATTCTCCACATGTGGACCTTCACACAAATCCACAAACATCGCCTTGCCATCTTGTGGCCGAATATTTTCATAAAAAGTGATCTTTTCACCTTGCGCCACAAATTCTCGCACTAACTCCTCTTTATATTTTTGGCCTGTCTCAGACAAAAACTGAATCGCTTTTTCCCCATCCTCTTCCCGCAAAACAAACTTTTGTCTTTGCTTCTCAATATGCTTCATCTTCTTTTCCAACAACGCCAAATCCTCCGGAATCAAAGTTCGCGGCAATTCAAAATCATAATAAAACCCATTTTCCACCGGCGGCCCAATCCCTAATTTCGCTTCTGGAAACATCTCCAACACCGCTTCCGCCAATACATGCGCCGCCGAATGCCGCATCGCATACATCGGATCTGCCACCTTATCTTCTAAAGTTTTCGCCATTTTCGTGAATTAAGCTAAAGTAGCTACAAGTAAACCGATACTAAATTGAAACTCCTAAAACTGCAAATCGAAAATTTCCGCAACCATCGCGCCCTCGAACTCGATTTTACACAAGCCGATTCCCACATTTTCGTCGGTAAAAACGGCCTCGGAAAAACAAATATCATCGAAGCAATTCACATTGCTTCACTCGCGCGTTCCTTTCGCACCGCCAACTTCGAAGAACTCATCCAATGGGATCAGGACTATTTTCGTACTTCCGTCCTCATCGAAAAAAACCACGAAGAACTGCCGCTCGAAGTTTTCTATTCCCATCGACCCGCGCGCAAGAAAAACTATCGCCTCGCCGGCGTTTCCGTCAGCGCCAGTAATTATATCGGCCATTTTCCCACCGTCCTTTTCCAACCCGAAGACCTCAACCTCATTTCCCTAAGCCCTCAAGTCCGCCGTCATTACCTTGATATGCTCCTCTGCCAAACCGATCGCGACTACATCGTCGCCCTCGCTAATTACAAGAAAATCCTCAAACAACGCAACGCCTTGCTCAAAAACCTCAAAGCCCGCCTTGCCGATGGGGGAGACATTACCGCAATTTCCCCCGAGCTAGCCGTTTGGGATCGCCAAATCGCCGAAAGTGGCCAAATCATCATCGAAAAACGCCTTCGCTTCATTGAATTCCTCAATCAAATCCTCACTGACCTCTATCGCGAACTCAGCGCTGCCCACGAACAATTAAAAGCCTCTTATCACAGCTCAATCCAATCCCAATACCTCGCCAGCCTCTCCGAACGCCACCATGTCGACATTCTCCAAGGCGCCACCACTCGCGGCCCCCACCGCGACGACCTCCATTTTTTCCTCAACGACCGCCCGATGACCGCCACCGCTTCCCGTGGCGAATTTCGCACCCTTCTTCTCGCCCTCAAACTCGCCGAAATCGAATATATCAAGTCTTCAACCGGCCAAACCCCCGTCCTCCTCCTCGATGATGTCTTTTCCGAACTCGACCCCGAACGCCGCCAAAAACTCCTCTCCAAAATCCAAAATTGCCAATCCATCATTACTACAACCGACTTAAATGATACAGAATCAGGATTTCGCAATAATGTCAAAATATGTTATAATATAAGCAGTTAATTTCCCAAATTACTGCAATGGATACCCTCATCCAAATCTCTGGCTCAATTCTCCTTGCTCTCGTGCCCGTTTTCATTTGGGGACACATCTTTCTCAAAAAAGACCCTCAACAACGCAATGTCACCATTATTACATTTATTATCGGTGCATTAGCCGTTTTTCCGATCTTAATCTACAAATTTCTATGGCAATTTTTCCCGTGGATCAATGCCTTCGCCTTCGCTGATCGCTATAGCGGTGATCTCATCGGTTTTTCCAGCATGATTACTTTGCCCCTCAGCGTCGTCATTACCTTCATGTTTGTTGGTATCATTGAAGAACTCATGAAAATGTTTGCCGTCCAAACCGTCGACGACGGCGAAATCAAAGACATTGACGACGCCATCGAATTCTTCGTCATCGTCGCTCTCGGCTTTTCCTTCACCGAAAACATCCTCTATTTCTACAACATTTGGCTCGCCCAAGGACCCAACGACTTACTCCTGCCCTTCCTTTTCCGCTCATCATTTTCTACTTTCGCCCACTTACTTTTCTCCGGCGTCCTTGGTTACTATTATGGGATCGCCTACTTCGCTAAGCCAATTCTCCAACAAGAAATCGAAAAAAACCGCCACCATTGGACCATCGCCCTTCACAAAATCCTCAGCCTCCGTAAAGAAACCCTTTTCCAACAACAAAAACTCACCGAAGGCCTCATCATCTCCGTTGGCCTCCACGCTATTTTCAACATCTTCCTCGAAATGGGCCTTACTTTCATGATCATCCCATTCCTCGTCACCGGCTACATTAGCCTCAATTACCTTTTCAGTAAAAAAGAGAACCACAAAAAATACGGCAAACTATTTGCTAAAAAGACCGCCTAAGGTAATTGCTTTTTAGCGTGCCTTAAACTTGCGATTTTCTATTTCTAGTATATACTCCTCTTCACTAAAGGTATTTTTCCCATGTCACAAAAACCACAAAACGATAAAATCATTGTTCGCGGCGCCAAAATCCACAACCTCAAGAACATTGATGTAGAAATACCTAAACATAAATTTACGGTCATCACCGGCCTTTCTGGTTCTGGAAAATCTTCGCTCGCCTTCGACACCATCTACGCCGAAGGTCAACGCCGCTATGTTCAAAGCCTTTCGACTTACGCTCGAAATTTCCTTCAATCAATGGAAAAGCCAGAAGTAGACTCTATCGAAGGACTCTCTCCCGCAATTTCCATCGACCAAAAAACCGCCGCCAGAAACCCGCGTTCTACCGTTGGTACCGTCACCGAGATTTACGACTTTTTGCGCTTATTATTCGCAAAAGTTGGCACACCTCATTGTCCAAAATGTGGCAAACCAATCGAACGCCAAACTCCTCATCAAATTCTCGAAGAAGTCGCTAAAATGCCAGAGAATAAACGCATTCTCGTCCTTTCACCTCTAATCCGCGGCCAAAAGGGTCAACACCTCAAACTTGTGGAAAAAGCCAAAAAAGAAGGCTTTGTGCGCATGCGCGTTAATGGCGAAGTCTACCCGATCACCGATTTACCAATCCTCGACGAAAACAAAAAACATTACATCGAAATCGTCGTCGATCGCCTCGTTGTCAAAGACCTTGACCGCAAAGTAGAAAAATTCTCCAATGGCGAAGAAATTGAACTTCCCAACCCAAACCGCACCCGCCTCAGTGATTCAATCGAAACCGCCCTCAAATTCGGTGGGGGATTGGTCATTATCGCCGACAACGAAAGCGATGAGCAGCAAATCTATTCCGAAAACTTTGCCTGCAGCGATTGCCATGTCAGTATCCCCGAAATCGCACCACGCAGCTTCTCTTTCAACAGCCCACATGGCGCTTGTGAAGACTGCCACGGCCTCGGTACCAAGCTCGAGATCGATCGTGAATTAGTGATGCCGAACAAAAACCTCACTCTCGCCGAAGGCGGCATCATGCCTTGGTCCACCACTACATCCCACATCGGCTGGTACAACAAAATCCTCGAAAGCGTCGCCAAGAATCATAAGTTCTCCATGAACCAACCGATCAAAGACCTTACACCAGAAGCCCTTGAAATAGTCCTTTACGGCGACAAAGACAAAAAATACAAAGTCCAAATCAATAAATCAGAACAGCGCGATTCTGGCTTTTCCGGCGAATACGAAACCACTTTCGAAGGCGTCATCCCAAACCTTGAACGCCGCTACCACGAAACCGATTCCGACTATGTCCGCAAAAAAGTCGAAGCCTTCATGCGCATTCTTACTTGCCAATCTTGCAACGGCCAACGCCTCAAACCAGAAATCCTCGCTGTCAAAATCTCCGGCAAATCGATCATGGACACTACCGCACTTTCCGTCGATAAAGCATTAAAACTATTTAATAGCCTCAAACT
>CAZVOZ010000007.1:0-2087 GCA_964629065.1 uncultured Candidatus Peribacteria bacterium | reverse complement strand
ACCGTCATCGTCGTCGAACACGATGTCGATACCATGCTCGCTTCTGATTACATCCTCGATGTTGGTCCAGGAGCCGGAAAGCATGGCGGACGCATCATCGCCGCTGGTACACCCGACGAAATCATGAAAGACCCAAATTCCGTTACTGGTAAATATCTATCCGGCAAAGACGAACTCACTGTGCCCAAAGAACGACGCAAAGGAAATGGAAAAAAACTCTCGATTATTAATGCTACCGAACACAACCTCCAAAATGTTTCCGTGCATTTTCCGCTTGGCACCTTCATCGCCGTCACTGGCGTTTCCGGCTCCGGCAAATCAACGCTCATCAACGATATCCTTGTTAAACGCGTTTCTCAAGAGCTCTATCGCTCCAAAGCCGACCCCGGCGCTCACGAATCGATCGAAGGCCTCGAACACCTCGACAAAATTATCAATATCGATCAATCACCGATCGGCCGCACCCCGCGCTCCAACCCTGCTACTTATACAGGCGTCTTCACGGATATTCGCGACCTCTTTTCAAAAACTCCCGAAGCGCGTACGCGTGGCTACAAAGCTGGTCGTTTCAGCTTCAATGTCAAAGGTGGCCGTTGTGAAGCTTGCGCCGGCGATGGGATCAAAAAAATCGAAATGCACTTCTTGCCAGACATTTATGTTCCTTGCGAAACCTGCAAAGGCAAACGCTATAACGAAGATGCTTTGACCATCCGTTACCGCGGCAAAAACATCTTCGAAGTCCTCACAATGACCGTCGATGAAGCTCTCGAATTCTTCGCCGCGATTCCAAGCATTACCGCCAAATTGAAGACCCTCTCCGAAGTCGGCCTCGGTTACATCCAGCTCGGCCAAGCCGCCACCACTCTTTCCGGCGGTGAAGCACAACGAATCAAGCTCGCTACCGAACTTTCCCGCCGTTCTACCGGCAAAACCCTCTATGTCCTCGATGAGCCCACTACAGGCCTCCATTTTGACGATGTCAAAAAACTCCTCGCCGTCCTCCAAAAACTCGTCAGCAAAGGCAACACCGTTCTCGTGATCGAACACAACCTCGATGTCGTCAAATCCGTCGATCATATTATTGATATGGGACCGGACGGTGGAGACAATGGTGGTACCGTCGTTGCCACCGGCACACCCGAAGAAGTCATCAAAGTCAAAAATTCCTATACTGGAATCTGGCTCAAAAAACTCCTATAAAACTCTTTCAGATTTGTAAACAGTCTTAGACTGTCTTAAATTTAATCAAATTTATTGTCTTAAGTTTAATAAAGTTTAATTAAATTGTGTAAATTAGGAAATAAAATGGTTAAATAGCTATAAAAATAGCTTAAATAGTTTAAAGCATAAAAAAGTATTGCAAACCCAAATAAGATTTGTTAAATTAGGCACACAGTTACTCAGTTGCTTGAAAACAAGGAAATGATGTTCACTTGCTCTTAAGTTTGCAAAATCTGCTTAAATTTGTTAAGATCGATTCTCGTAAACTTAGATTCACTCAATGATCGAAAAGTTTTTTACCACTGAGCAAGTTGCCACCATTCTCCAAGTGCATCCCTTCACTATTCTGAAGTTTATCAAACAAGGAAAATTGAAAGGGATTAAGCTTGGCCGAGTTTACCGCATCACTGAAAGTGATGTCCGCGAATTCCTCGCGGAACGCAGCACGCACGGTAAAAACTCCAGCCCAAGCAAACCAGCCCCTCCGGTCGTT
Source organism: uncultured Candidatus Peribacteria bacterium (assembly GCA_964629065.1). Classification (GTDB taxonomy): domain Bacteria; phylum Patescibacteriota; class Gracilibacteria; order UBA1369; family LOWO2-01-FULL-3; genus CAYORB01. Next base: position 373 of record CAZVOZ010000007.1, on the reverse strand, counting down.
GAACCCATTCCTCAGATTACTCCCAAAGACGACGACCAACAGTACTATGTGATCTAACCTCTTTCCTCAACTAGTCATGATCGTTCAATGCACATCCTGCGGGAAATCTGTTTCCACAAAAATCTGCAATTGCCCATATTGCGCAGTGGAAGTCAGCAATCCAATTCTTGAAAGAAATTCCGAACCGATGCGCACTACAATTATGAATCGTATGAAAGGAATGGTCATGAGCCTCGTTATAAAATAAATTAACCTTAATTATCCTAAAAATCTCCAATTGTTCCCGTTGATTTGTGCCCTCAAGTCAGCAAAAAAAAATCCTAGAAAAGCCAAAAACCCCAATGATTGCCCTCAGCGGGGTTTTTCCTTTTTC
>CAZVOZ010000006.1:16963-20527 GCA_964629065.1 uncultured Candidatus Peribacteria bacterium | reverse complement strand
GTCGTATTTTTAATATGCTCAATCATCTGCTCTTTCGCCAAATTAATATAACTCTGCGTCAAAGCACTACAAACGCTATAAGCCGCCACTTCACTCTGCTTCTCCGGCGCATTCGTCGGATCAAACTTCGAATCCAACTTATCAAAATGCCCCTGCATCGCCCGCTTATAATCGCCATATCGCGCAATCGCCAAATCCGCCAACGACGAATTACTACTATTATTCTGAAAATTCGCCTCCAAAAATTCCAAAAACCCCAAAGTCTCCAAATCATACAACGGCACCAAAGTATCGCGACACACCCCAACCTCCAACTGCCCAATCTGCCCCGCCAATTGCTCCTTCAAAGCCGCCACCTCCTCCTCCGGAAACGCCGCCAAAGCCGCATTGCTCAGCAACAAAACCATCATCATACTCGCTACTAATTTTTTAAAAAGAGATCTCATTGCCTTTATTAAAAATATGTATCCGCTGCTCCGGTTCGAGATATTCTCGGAAAATTAATGGAAAGAAGGTGTCGCCTTCGATTATATCAGCTTTTGGCACCAAAGTTGAAATACACGGACAAGTATTACATTCCGCCGGCACCACAAACACCCCGCTCTCACCACCACTATCTTCAAAAACTTCCACTTCCTCCGCTTCCTGAGGATCCGTCAAATACACCAACAACTCCATTTTATCCAGCCGCCCATCACCATCGCTGTCCTCATCTTCCGGCACGATCGGATTCATTCCCGCGCCACATTCATCGCCGTTCGAAATCGTATCGCCATCCTCATCTACCGCCGGATCATTCACACCAAACTTCTCCTCACAGAAATCACTCATCCCATCATTATCACTATCGGCCTCTTCACAACTATGCAACAACAACACTTGCCGCACCATCTTCAACAACTCGCCATAACTCATCGCCTCATCCGGCCTCAAGCCTTCCGTCCCATCAATCAATCCCAAATCCTCCGCCAAAGACACATAACCATTATACCAAGCCTCTTCACTTCCTCGCTCCGCTTCCGATAAATCAATCACATCCTTCATTTCCAACGCCCGCAAAATCATCGTCAACGCCTCCGCCCGATTCACCGTCGCATTCGGCTTAAACGGCACCAAACCACCAGCATCCTCCTCTCCGCGATACCCCTCAATCAACCCCAACAAAGTCGCTTCCTTAATATAAGGATAATTCCGTGCCAAATTATTCCCATCATACGGCACATCATTATAACCACTATTCACGCTATAAGCCTCCGGCTTGCGCGGCACAATACAAAGCAACTCCAACAAAGCAAAAGTGAAATCCCCGCGCGTAATCAACTCCTCTTCACCAAACAAATCCACCGCCGCCTGCAAAGCCTCAATCCCGCCACTATTCTCATATCGTCCACCATAAAAACCAATCGGCGACACCAATCGCGGACTAGCATTCGGCACTTGCGCCGCACTACTAAAAATCACTTCCGCATCCGGCCGCAACAAAATCTGCCCAATCACTTCATCGCCAAACATTACTTCCAGCACCACCGCTTGATTCAAATGATTATTATCCTTCAATTTCACCACCACACGCGGCGCCAAAAGCACCACATTGCCACTCGCATCCAAAATCAAAATTACCCGCTCCATATCCTCTCTCACCAACATCGCTCCACCCGGATTCACCGCATCATTAGCTGGAATCCGTTTCCAAACATAACCATCCACACTCGCCGGATCAAAAGCATTCACCGCGCCTTGATTCTCCGCCTGCACTTCGCCAATCACCACATCATTATTCATATCCGCCACAATCTGCACATGGCCCATCGCCACACCGCGCTCATTCACAATCGTCAACTTCGAACCAACTTCCGGCAATTGCGCCGACTCAAACACCACTTCATAACCCTCCGCCAAAGCACCAATATTGCCCGTCTTCCCATTAATTTCCGCAATTACCAAACCATCGGCATCTTGCACTTCAATAATTTCATTCTCCGTAAAATCCTTAATTTCATAACGCCCCTCAGCATTCGTTTCGCCATTCCGCACTTGTTCAACGCGCGGCACCGCCACCAATTCACCTTCCACCACGCGATAAATAATTCGTTCACGCATCAACGCAAACGGCACTTCCGCCGTCGCCGGATCCACCGACCCGCTGGCAATCTTCGTTTCCCTAAAACTCTCATCCAAACTAATCTCCGGCGCAAAAACTTCCACCGCAATCTCTTGCGCACTGCTATTTCCCGCCTCATCCAACACATGCAACACAAAACGATGCACCCCAAGATCGCCTTCATTCCTAAACGGCCCAATCACAAACTGCGACTGACTGCGATCATTAAACGGCACTCCGTCGCCATCCGTATCAATCGCCGGATTAATATCACTAAAAAATTCCCGCGGCAACACCGTCACCATCTGACCAACCTCGGCATCAAACGGCAAAGTCTCCAAATAATACCCCACCACTCGTCCATCACCATCAAACGAATCACCAGCATCCAAATTCAAAGCGCCAAAAATCGGCACCTTAAACTCCGTCGCTCCCGCCGAAGGGAATGGCGGCTCTTCATCCATACAAATACTCGGATTCGCCGCAACATGCACCCCACGATCACCACGATCACCACGTTCACCATCGCCAAAAATCGCCACCACTTCCACAAAATAATCCCCATTCTCCACTTCTAAATTCACGCGCGGATTTTCCGCATCACTCAAATCTGAAACGGCAAACAAAAACTCTTGCACCCCCGCCCGCCCGCGATCCGCTAAATATTTCCGCAAAGTCACTTCATAAGAAACCGCCCCATCCACCGCCGAAAACCCAATCTCCAAACGTCGATTGCCAACACCTTCCACGCGCACATCATTCACCACACCACCGCCCGCATGATCATCAACATCACTATTACTATCAATCACTTCACCTTCGCGGTCCACACGCTCATCCGCTTCCAAATAATTCTCCTTCAAATACAAATCGCCACCCAAACTTACCAACGCATCTCTATCGCCATCATTATCAAAATCCCCCTCCAAAAGATTCGTCCGCCCACCCAGCTCCGCCGTATAATTCATGATATTTTCACTCATTCCATTTGGCAAACCAACATAAACACCTGGCGGCTGCACATCGCTCGCCGTTTCTTCCGCCAGCGCATCAATCACATCCGCCGCGCCCACGCCAACTTCCGCCGCCAACAAACGACTATCATTATTCAAAGCACTATTCTCAATCATCGACTCCACCCCTTCACCAAATAATGAAAAGGCCATCGTTTTGCCACCTTCAACAATCGCTCCATCCTTCGCCGCAAATAATCGCAATCTATCATCATTCTCCACTAAAACTCGCCCAAACTCTTCCAACCCATCGGCCCGCTCCAACAACCCGCGCCCCGCTTCCAAATTCTGCGCATACGCCAGAGCCTCATCACGCATTGCTGCCAATTCATTTACCAAAGGATCATCCGGCAAATCACTCGTCAAAATTCGCGCCTCCACATCGGCCAAACTGCGATTCAATTCCGCATGATTCATATATCGTTCCTCCACCACCAAACGATGCTCCTC
>CAZVOZ010000006.1:13240-16863 GCA_964629065.1 uncultured Candidatus Peribacteria bacterium | reverse complement strand
TCTTCCGGCAAACTCGCCATATAACTTTCCAACTCCTGCTCAAAATGGGAGAGCTCTGAAAAAGGATGAGATGCAAGGAAAGGAGTCGCGACCGAAGGAGGCGTATGGTCTGATACGGTGAGGAGGGAGCGACGAACTGGACGCCGCAGATCGCCTTTTTCAGAGCTCTCTTCCAACATCGCCCCCGGCCGCTCCACATCAATCTCAATAAAATCCTCATCCAACTCCGTTCCCTCCAAACCTTCAAACACCTCTTCGCTCAACTCCGCTGCCTTTTCCTGAATCTTCTTATTCAAAACATAACCATAATCAAACTCACCATAAAAATTGATCTCATCAACCGTCTCCTGCACTCCTTTATTCCACCAATCCAAACCTTCCTTCACTTGATTGTAAATATATTCCGTATTCACATCAAAACGCGTCTTCGCCTCAATCTTCACTTCTTTCACATAATCATATTCAATCCCCGGCCATTGCACTCCCAACTGCCGCAAAATCGGCAAAGCCGCTTGCACACTCGGTTGCGTCAAAGTCTCAATCTCCGTCGCCAACCCCGACTCCGGCACCGGAATCATTCCCGTTTTCAACAAACACAAAATGCGCAAAATCGGCCGCAAATCACCAATAAACTCCGCAACAAACCTTGGCAACGGCGGAATCCGCGGCGGCAAAGGCAGATCCGGCAAACTCGGCAACGGCAACGGCGGCAAATCAGGCAAAGTCGGCAATTCCAAATTCGGTAACTCCGGCACATCAAACCCCGGAATCTCAATCCGCACACTCGGCAACAATTCCGGCAAAATAATATCCGGCAAATTCGGCAACGAAATCGGCTCCGGCTTAAATGTCACATCCGGCCACAAAATCCGCACACCCGTTTTCACCTTCGACAAATCGACCACAATATCCGGCCACTTCGGCAACGGAATCACCGGCGGATCCGGAATCACCGCAAAGAAATTCAGCAACAAACTCAACTTACTAAAGCGATCATTCATACAACGATCACAAGTCTGCTGATACTCCACCATCACATCCAAAATAACCCGCCAATCCTTAAACGTCCGAATCGCATCCTCAATCGCTCGCATCCACGACTCAATCACCAAAGTCTGCCGCTTAATATAGTCCCCCGTATAACTCGTAATCGCATCCAAATAACAAACAATCTGCATCGCATACTTCACTTCCAAATTCCGATAATTCAACAAATCGCGCGGAAAATTCGCCAGCCGATCCACCGTATCCATCAACTCATTCACACTCGCCACCAACTTATTCACATCCACCACAATTTGATCACAAACCGATCGCTTGCTCGGATTTTCATCGCAATTCCACACCGCCAAACGATCATTCAATTGCTTCTTCATATTCTCCTGCCATCGCTTCCACTGACTCTTGTACTTATCCACTTCCTGCATCGACACAATCGGCACACGCACCAAAATCTCCTTACTCTCAATCTCCACCAACGGAATCGCCGCAATCGACCGCGCAAAATCATTAAAACCACTAAACTGCACATCACCAACCGCAGTCGCATTTCCCCGCACAAACCCCGCCAAATCCGGCAGAATCAAATAAAACTTCGGGAAATCCAACAACTTATTATAAATCTCATCAATCTGATTATCGAACCAATTCGTCACCACACTCGGAAAACCGGGAATCCGCACATTCACCTTCGCATTCAAGGAAATCGGATCATCGCTATCGCCCAAAACCCCTTCCAAATTCAAACCTTCCAACCCCAAATCCCTTTCACCCGCCTGCAAAGACTCCGCCATCCCCGCTGGATTCGAACCCATCCCATCACTCACCAACAAAGTTAAACCGCTTTCATCAGACACATCTTGCGCCACTTCCTTTGCATCTTCCACCGCCTCCGCAATCGTCCCAATCACTTCCTCACACACCGCCGCCACGCCCGTAATCGCCGGCGGAATCGCATAAGCAAAACACGGCGACGCATGACCAATCGCTTGACCAAAACACACCGCCGTCCCCAAACCACCACTCAAAGTAGGGGATAGATATAAACGGAAAGTCGACGATGCACTCGAAGGATATGCCGTCGCCACAAACGGCGGATTCGGCAATCCCGCCGCAAATGCCGCAATCCCTGGTGTCGGACCATCCGGCACCAAAAACGCCCGATTATAAGGCGTCGGAAAACAACCGCCACCACTACAGCGGAAAGTACTAATCACATTCTCCAACTTCCTTCCCACATAATCCGCCAAACTTTCATCACTCCCACCACCTTGACCATAGCTGTCCGGTAAACCATCATAATTCAAATCCGCCGTTTGCTCGCGTCGTAAACGATTCACCTCCTCAATTAACGCCGCTTCATCAGGCTCCGCCTCCAAAACATTCTCCGCCCGCGGCTGATTCTCTCGTTCATCTCGCTCCGGCACAAAATCGTCATGCACCACTCGCCCCGCAGAGTCTAAACCAGTCGAGTACAAATAAGTCGCTCGCCCCGGCGTCTTCACCAAAATATCCAAATAATTATCCCGATCATTGCTCGGATAATCGCGGAAATTATTCCCAATCATAAAATCCACCACCGGCAAACTCTCCACCACCACACGATAACGCACCGTCGCATTCCCACTCACACCACTGATCACCCTTTCCCGTCCCACCACACCCGTCTCCACCCACACCGGCTCGCCACAATCCGCACTTACACATTCCAAACTATCCTCCACCAAACTAAACGCCGTCGGCGTCGTATCCGAAACCATCAATCCACCCAAACCACCGCCATTCAAACTAATCCTCACTTCCACCTCATCACCCACCATCAACTCCTCCCCATTCAAATCCACCATCAATTTCTCCCCATCATTCAAATTCCCATCCGCCGGCAAATGCACAAAATTCCCCAAATTAAACTGCACCATTTGCCCCTCCAATTCCGCCATTCCCTCATAGCTCACAAACAAATTCTCCGCCAAATTCTCTTCCGCCGACACCGCAAACCCGAAATTAAACCGCTTCGCCGGCACCTTCTCCAAGCCACTACAACGCCCTTCCACAATCAAATTATAAAAACTATAAATCCGCCCCGCCGAATCACTAATCGTCAAATCACTACAACCATCATCATTCAAATCCGCCGCCGCCATCTTATAAATCTTCTGCCCATCCAAATCCAAATCCAAAACTCGCCGCTCAAACCCACTCCCCACATTCTCATAAAAACTAATACACTCATCATTCGCATGACAACTCTCCTCCGTCCCCACAATCAAATCATCCAAACCATCATTATTCAAATCCACCGCCGTCACCGCCGTAATCGCCCCAAAAATCTCCAACGCCTCACCGCGATCCGTAAACTTCTCATTACTAATCGTATTCTCCATCAAACGCGTACTACCATCCTCATACAACAACAACACATCCTTCTCCGCATCGCCATTAAAATCCATCTCCACCATTTCAAAAATCTCCTTCTTACTACTCAAAATCGGCTTCCCTAAATCCTTCGTAAACCCACTAATCGCACTGCGCAAACCAGTTTGATTATCCAAACGCACCATTGGATCGCCATAAATCAAAGTCGCCTCCGACATATCCGCCAAATTCGCCTCCCCCACACTATT
>CAZVOZ010000006.1:3690-13140 GCA_964629065.1 uncultured Candidatus Peribacteria bacterium | reverse complement strand
CATAAATCAAAGTCGCCTCCGACATATCCGCCAAATTCGCCTCCCCCACACTATTGCCCGCCGCAAACAACAACATATGCTTATTCTCACCTTCAAACCCATACCCAAACCGCTCATTAATCTGCGGCTTCTGATTCACATCCAATTCACTTTCCAAATCCACCAACTCCACACTCAAACCATCCATCGTCGAATTCCCACTCAAACCCCGCACCAACTCAAACCTTCCCTCATCATTCAAAATCTGCACATAAACACCGGGGAAAAAACTATTCAAGGCCGCATTCTTCGGCAAAGTCCGCATCGCATTGTCCAAATTCTGCTTCACCTCAACCGCCAAAACCTCCACACCTCCACGCATCACCACAAATCGCCCCAAATCAAAAACCACTTTATAAACATCATCCCCCACAAAAATCCTCCCAAACTGATCTACCGTCACCACGCGCTCACCTTCATTTTCCAAATGCACCGCACCATCTCGTTCCACCAAAACCGCATCTTCCGCCAAAGCCTCCACAAAAATCCCTTCACCCTGCGCCGCCCCAATCTTCAATTCCAAATCCGCCTTCGGCACAATAAACACACTCGCCAACTCCTTCCCCAAAACCGCATCGGAAAAATTCACCCTTTGATAAGGAAAATCACTATTCGCCACCGCCACCAAACTCTCCACCGTCTCCGCCAAAATATCCACCCGCCCATCGCCATTAACACTCAACAACTTCTTCGCCCCATTCGCATCACTGCTCAAAGCGCTCACCGCCTGACCTTTTCCACTAAAAAGCAAAGCCTGCGCCGCATTCTCCTCCTTCGTCCGATTGCCAAAATCACCGCCCAACAAAGAAATATACAAAGACTTCGGCGCCAACTCCCGAATCTCCTCCCGCGTCAAAACCTGTTCCAACGGCACACTCACCGTCGTCTCACCCAAACCTTCCGCCGCCACCACCACATTCGCCAAACCAAAACCACCTTCCGCAATAATCTTCGTCGTCGCCACCCCATCTTCACTGCGCACCGCATCTTCCGAAAGTCCAATCAACCGCGCTCCCGCCGCCGTCGGCGTAAACCTCACCAACCTACCATTATCGCCCGTCGCTAAATTACCAAAACGATCAATCAATCGCGCCTGCAAAAACTCACCTTCCACCAAAGCCTCCACGCGCACCGCTTCCCCAGCCAATAAATTCACCTTCACCAATTCCCGCGCCATCCCCGGCACATTCACTTCCACCATCAACTCGCCCGCCAATGTTCCCGCCCGCAACAAAATATTCCCCGCCGCCAACTGCCCATTCACCATTTTCGCCGGCACTTGACTTTCAAAACTCGCCAACTGCGGCGTCAAAATCTTCATCTCAATCGGCCCATTATAATTTTCCACCACCGCGCCGCGATACAACAAATTCGGTTGCAAACGAATCAAAGCCTCGCCATCCGCCGCCACATTCGCCGTTGGTCCAAACTCTCGATCCAAAACTTCCACCGCCAAATCCAATTTATCCACCACATCCAACGAAATCCGCGCCCCCACTCGATTTTCGAAATCAATCTCCGAAATATCATAATCCGCCGCCACAATCTCCTGCTCCAATTCATAATCCAAAAGCACCGCAATCAAAGTCCCCGTCCCCACGCCTTCACGCGCTTGCACTTCTAATGACGCCACGCCTTCCAAAGTTCCAATCTGCGTCCCAATAAATTCCGGATCAATATCCGCCTGCGCATCCACACTCAATAACGAATTATAAAAAACCGCCACTTTCGAATAATCATTATTCGCCAAATTCCCAAACTGATCCCTCAACTCAATCTTCAATTCCGTTTTCGATTGATTATTTGCCACCAATACAAAACTCTCACTGCTCACGCTCAAATTCGTCGGCGGCCCCGCCACCACATTCACTAACTTCTTCCCAAGCGGAAAAGAATCATCGCCAACCACTTCTGCAATCACTTCCACCGCCCCCGCCCGCGTCCCAGCTTCCAACTGAAAATCAGCCACCCCATTTCGAACCGCCACAACCGACTCGCCCACAATACCCAACAAATCATTCGCCAATCTCAGTCGCACCTCTTGCCCATCCCCCAGAATCGGCTGACCATTCTCATCCAACAATTGCACCTGCAAATTCATCACACTTTCCCCATCCGCCACCACCACATCGCTCTCACTACTCAAACTAACCGTCTTCCCGCTCACCTCTAATTGCAAAGCATTCGAACTCACCCCTCCGCTACTCACCACGCGCATCGTCGCCACGCCCGCCTCATCGCCACTCATCAAATTAAATTCCAACCGCCCCGTCGCCGAAGCACTCTGAGGCCCACTTGCCACTCGCACCTTATTGCCATCTTGCTCCACTTCCAACGCAAAAGTCTCATCGCTGGCCCTCAACACATTCCCGTCTTCATCAAACAATTCCGCTTGCACCACAACATTCTCGCCACCACGACCAACCACAGTTTGTGCCACACCTACCCGAATCTCACCCGCCGGTTTACTCACTCTCTCCGCCTCCCCATTCAACAACTGATCCAAATATTCACTATAACCGCAAGACTGCTCAAAATTCGGCTCATACTCAAAACTATCATAAAACCGCTCCAATTCAGCCAAAAACTGATCCAACCACACAAACTCAAATTCCTCATCCTCCACCATTTCCTCTTCCACAACTTCTTCCTCATCCACCGCCAACCGCGAACCAATCGGATCAAAGCGCTCATCCTCTTCCACCTCACGATCAAAAGCCCAAGTAAAATTATCCTCCTCACCTTCCAAAGCCAAATAACTCGCTTCATACCCTTTCTCCGTTTCCTCATTCAAATAACCACTCAACACCAAATGATGCTTCTCATCAATCCCCGCATGCTGCCACGCCAAATTATCTGCCACTTTCTGCGCCTCCGCGCGCTGCAAATTAAAACCCGAAATCGGACTATCCGCAAAACTCGTCACCACCGGCACCAAATACCGCGTCAAAATCTCCTCCGCAATCTCCGCTTCCGTAAAATCCCCCTCCACCGCTTCCGGCCCAAAAACCCGATACGAACCTTCAATGCTCGCCAACTCATTCGCCTTTCGCACCAAAGCCGCTTGCAAAGCCGGAAAATCCACAATCGCCTCATCAAACAAATTCACATATCGCACCTTCTCCACATCACCCGCAAAACTCTGAAACGCCACATATCGCGGATCATCAATCGGCAAATCCCGCGTCGTCCCCGCTTTAATCTGCTCCGAAAGCGTATAATTCGTCGGCTCATTATGCCGAATCAAACTCGGAACCTCCCGCACCACATTCGGTCGCACCGTCAATTCAATCGTCCTTTCACCATAAGGCACCACCAACCTCCGCGCCTCCGCCAACATCTTCCGCGCAATCTCCGGCAAATTATTCGCATCCAAACCATAAAGCACATTCGCTTCATCAGCCTCATCAGTCGCCCCATCATCATCATTATCCTTTCCATCCAAAACCCCATAACGATCCGAAAAATCCTTCAAAGTAATTCGCTCATCCGCCTCACCATGCAAAACAATCTCACTCGCATTCACAGCATCATAACCCAACCACAAATCCTCTTCCGGACTAAAATCACTCTCATCTGAAATCCCCGGACGCTCCTCATAATCCAACTCTTGCCCCAATTGCGTCCCCACATAATAACCAATCGACTTCAACAAACGCCCATAAAAATCTCCTTCCAAAACCGGAGTCAAATCATCACCAATCCCATTCAAAGGCGCTTCCGCCTGCGTCGGATCCAACACATAAGCAAATGGATTTGAATCCCGACCATCCACCGCCACACGCGAAGGCAACGGCGTACCATAACAAGCACTCATAATATACTCATCGATCTCTTCCGCCCCCGTCCCTTCTGGCAATTCATACAAATCCACCGCATTCTCATCATCCGTTAAAGCCACTCGATTCGGAAATTCCCCATCCACCGCCGCGACACTTCCCGCCGGCGACAACACTGGCAAAGCCGCGAACCGCCCCAAACAACGATCACTATTCCGATTTGTGCTGTAAGCATTGCAACCCCCCGAAGCATCATAAGCCCGCGACGCATAACCACCATTCAAACTATCGTACAATGAAAAAATCGCACCCTGACTCCCCCGATCAAAATTATAAGCCACCGGAAAATTCAAAGAATCCGGAAACGCCACCACTTGAATCCCTTTTCTCTCTGGCAACCGTGCATCACTGCCCGTCGGATCCTCCGTGCTCGGATACAAAATCGGCCCATCCGCTGTCACCGTAAAACTCAACCTCGCTTGCTCTTCTGCACCATCACGCTCATACACAATATCCAAAAAGCCCAAAATCGAACGCACCCGCCCCGTCCGCAAAACCTCACTACCAAACATCTCCACATTGCTATCTAAAACAACCCTCTCCACGCCATCAAACACCGCCAAATTTCCCTCAATACTATTCAAAAGCTCAAAATTATCATCATTAATCGCCGAAATCACCTTCGTCACATTAAAATAATTATCCTCAATTGCCTGATCAAAAGTATAAGCCCCACTCAAAACTTTCCCATTAATCGACTTAATCACATCGCCCTCCTGAAAAGTCCGCTCAAACGCCCCACGATACCTCGCTCCTCGCCCCGCCAAAGGATTATGATAAAAAGTAGGCATCCCATATTCCGCATTCCCTTCAACCACAAAACCTTCCGCCGTCCCCCGCGTCGTCATTCCTGCCACCGGCAAAATCATCCCCGTATTCAAATCATCCGATCGCAGCGACCGCGTCAAATTCGACGAACCCAAAAACACACTACACAACTTTGCCGTCACCAAATCACTACTCGCCACACCATTCACATACAACTTCCCATCCACCTCATTAAAATAATGAAAATTCAAATCCTGCTCCACCGCCTGATTCACCACAAAAGCCTCATCACCACTAAAAGCCCCACTCAAACGCACCGACCGCAACAAAGGCAACGGCTTCGAAATCTTCGTAGCGACCTCATCCACCTTCCGCTCCAACGCATCATTCACATTCCGCAAATACAACTTCGCATACTCATCCTTCACCGTAATCAATTCCGGCACACTATCAATATCGCTCGTCGTATAGCGCCCCGTATAATCCGCCCAATCATTCAAACTCGCATGATACTTCTGAAAAATCGCAAAATAGGGGACTAAGAACTGCTCAATCACCGTTTTCGCCTGCACATCCGGCCCACCACTAAACACATCACCATCTTGCAAATTCGAAAGCCACTCATCTGCCACAATATTCTCATTATCCAAAGGCAAATCCGCCACCGCCGCCCCACTCAACGCCTGCGCCCACTTCTTCGTAAACCGATTATAAACCAAATCCTCCGCACTCTCCGTGTATTGCTTGTAGCGCTTAAAAGCATCATCGCCAATCTGACTCTCCTCATTGATAAAATCACCAAAGAAAACCTTCCGATCAAAATCCCGATATTCCGGATCGCCTTCATAATAAGCATGATTCTTCTCAAAAAAACTCTTCAAATCTTCATTCGCGCCCGCAATAATCCCATGCCAAACTTCCGGCTTCAATTCGCCCCGCGTCTCATTCACTACAAAATCCTCCCCATCAAACACATAAGCCGGATCCACAAAATCACTATAAGGCAACATACTCACAAAACGATTTCCATTCTTATTCACCACCGGCAACGGCACATCGCCAATCACCACCACACCTTGCATCACATTTTCATGCTCACCCGCGCCATTAAAATAAAAATCACTCAACGCCTTACTCACCTCCGCCACCGCATCGCGCTCCGAATCATAAAACAAAAACTGCACATCCGTCTGGGCATAATTCGTTGCCAAATCATCGGCATACCGATTCACCATCCCCCACAAATCCCCATCGCGCTCCAAACTCTGATCCACCACCAACACAATCAAATCATAAACTCGCCTCTGCTCCGCCCCACCTTCCTCAACATCAACCCGCGGAAATTCCGCCGCCAAAGCCACCAAACTCGACCCCACCGCTTGCATAAACAAGGTCGGCAGAACAAGCATAGCAATCAGCTTGATCAAACTTTTTCTCACACGAACTAGGATAAGGGTTTCGCGGCAAATTATAGCACAAAAAAGCCCTCCAACAGGAAGGCTTTTTCACTCTTTAATTATTAATTTTTAATTACTAATTATTAATTAAAATTATTGTACCAAAATCGCATAACAAGAATCATTTTCATCCGCAGGGACTACATCCAAATTCACCGGCTCATCAGTCAATCCATCACAAGACACATTGCCTGCATCAAGAGTTTCCATTTTTGCATAAAGACCGATGCTGTAGTCTGGGTCAGGATCTTTAATATACTGATAACTCAAACATTCAGCTTCTCCACCGACACCCATTCCCTCGCCAGCCTCTCTGGTGGCTGCTTGAGGGTCCAATGGAATTGCTCCTCCAAAAGCCGTTAAGAAAGGTCCGAAACTATCTTCTTCGATACACACAGTATCTGGCAAACCTTCCCCCCTCAAATCCGCATCCAAAAGCACCGTCCGAATCGTATTCAAATTCGCCACTCGTTGACTATCGCGACCTCTAGAAGGCGCATCCAACAGCGTCGGCACAAAAGCCACCGCCAAAATACCAATGATCGCAATCACGATCAAAAGCTCAATTAAAGTAAAACCTTTCCTATTTTTCATATTTATGAGGTTAAATACACTTCCTGAAGTCTAACAAACAAAACTAAATCACGCCAGATAAATTCGAAAGCTTCATCACCGGAATCATCACCGCCGCCACCACCGCACCCACTCCAAGACCCACAAAAGCCAAAATCACCGGCTCAATAATCTTCGAAAACCCCGCCACCGCCGTATCCACTTCTTCCTCATAAAACTTCGCCACCTTCGCCGTAATCTCATCCAATTGCGCCGTTTTTTCCCCCACATCAATCATATTCACCAACATCGGCGGAAACAAACTACTCTCCGTCAAATTCTCCGCCAGTGGAATCCCTTGCTTAATATCCTCCACCGCCATCATCAACCTTCGGCGATAAATCTCATTGCCAATCGAATCCGCCGTAATCGTCAAAGTACGCACAATCGACACATCACTATCCAACAAATTACTCAACGACCTTGCAAACCGCGCCAAATAAGACTTCTTTAACAACTCCCCAAAAATCGGAATTTTCAGCTTCAAGCCATCAATCACAAACCTTCCACTATAAGTCTTTCTAAAAAAATAAAAGAACAACGCCCCCACAAAAATCACTCCCGCAATCAAAAACCCTTGATTGATCAGGAAATTACTAATCCCCACCACAATCTTCGTAATCAACGGCAAATCACCGCCAAACGACTCAAACAACACCGTCAACTTCGGCACCACATAAATCATCATCGCCGCCATCACCGCAATCAACATCAAAAAAACAATAATCGGATACATCAAAGCACTCTTCACCTTCGACTTAATCATATAAGCTTTTTCCGTATCCAAAGCCAAAGTTTCCAAAACTCGACTCAACTGCCCAGACTCTTCACCCGACTCAATCATCGAAATTTCCGCATCACTAAACACATCGCGAAAATCCGCCATCGCCACCGACAGCGAACCACCTTCCTCAATCTTCAACGCCAAAGCCGATAAAACCATTTGCATTCGCGGGTTTTTATCCATTTGACTATACAAACTTTTAAGCGCTCGCACCATCGGAATCCCCGCATTAATCATCACCGACATCAAATGAAAAGTCGTTGCCTTATCCTTCGTCTTCACGCTCGATCGACTCATCAAAGCCTTATTCAAGCGATTATACAAACCAATAATCCCCCCACCTTTCATTGCCGCCGCATCTTTCTCCAACACCACTCCATCCTTTTCCTCATCAATCGTCAAATTCACCATCGGCACGCCATTTCCCGCCACCTCTTTCGTCAAATCAAAACTCTCCGTCCCCACATTGGCGAAATTTGATTGCCCCTTAATTTGAATATCTTCATTAGCCATTATTCTGATTTACGAGCTACACGATACACTTCTTCCAAAGTCGTGATTCCTTCCAAAGCACGGATAATTCCTGCTTGTTCCAGCGTCACCATTCCGCTTCTTTGCGCCGCATCTTGGATCTCCAAAGTCCCAGCGCCACCACCAATCAACTTCCGCAATTCATTATTCATCCGAAAAACCTCATAAAGCCCAATTCGCCCGAAATACCCCACACCATTACACTTCTCACAACCCACCGCTTCATAAAACTGCATCCCCGAAAGCAACCCAGGATCAATCTCACCTTGTACATGCAATTCGCTCATCGCTTTTCGACTCAATTCCAAAAGTTCCGCATTCGTCGAACAAGGTTTTTTACAAGAATCACACAACCGCCTAACCAACCTCTGAGCGATGATTAACTCGATCGTAGAGGTCAAAAGATAAGGTTGGATACCCATGTTGAGTAGGCGCGTAATCGACTCCACCGCACTATTCGTATGCAAAGTCGAAAACACCAAATGCCCAGTCAACGAAGCCTCAATCGCCGTATTTCCCGTTTCTTTATCACGAATTTCCCCCACCATTATAATATCCGGATCCTGACGCAGCGCCGAACGCATCCCCGCCGCAAAATCATATTCAATATCATGATGCACCTGACTTTGATTCAAGCCATCCAGCTGAATTTCCACCGGATCCTCAATCGTCAAAATATTCACATCCGTCTGATTCAAATCCTGCAAACAAGAATACAAAGTCGTCGTCTTCCCCGAACCCGTCGGCCCAGTATTGATAATAATCCCATTTGGCGATTCCAAAGCCGCTTGCAAATTGCGCAAACTAATCCCCGTAATCCCCAAAGCATCCAAATTCGGAATCTTCCGCGACTTATCCTGAATACGCATTACAATCTTCTCACCATTCACCGTTGGCAAAGTCGAAACCCGCAAATCCATCTCCCGACCATCGCGCGTCGTCACATCGGCGCGACCATCTTGTGGAAGCCGTTGTTCATCGATCTTCAAATTCGCCATAATCTTAATCCGACTCACCACCGCCGGATGCAAATTCAGCGGATACTCCACAATCATCTTCAAAACCCCATCAATCCGATAACGAATCCGCACGCGATTTTCCAAGGCCTCAATATGAATATCACTCGAACGCAAATCCAAAGCATAACTAATCGCCGACAAAACCATTTGCGGAATATTCGCCGCCAAAATACTGTCTTGCAACTGCTTCAACTTATCGATCACCGGCTCCACTGGCGCAGCCACGGCCGCAACCGGTGCGACCGCTACTACTGGCTGATTTGTTACAATTGGATTATCCACTATTTATTTTTGAAAATAAGCATTAATTTGCACTGAGAAACTCACTAAATCTTCCACCCCTTCTTCTGCCGACTCTTTCGCATTCTCAAAATTCAAGCGAATCGAAGTAATATCCATCA
>CAZVOZ010000006.1:0-3590 GCA_964629065.1 uncultured Candidatus Peribacteria bacterium | reverse complement strand
TCTGCCGACTCTTTCGCATTCTCAAAATTCAAGCGAATCGAAGTAATATCCATCAAACGCGTTCCCGTTTCCATACTCCCAGACTCCTCAATCAAATGCAGAAACTTCGTAAAATTCTCCCGCGAACTGCGAATATTCATCCGCAAAGGCAAAACACTATAATCCGCCTCCTCCTTCACATTCTGAAAACTGATATTCGAAATCTCAAACGCCTCACTCTTTTTCGCCAACGACATCTCAATCTCATCAATCTGCCGCGTCAACTCCGTATAATCATCCTCGACCGGAAAAATTACCGCCATCTTCTCATCGATCTCTTCATAAAGTCCTGAAAATTCGCCTTCCACTTGCTCATAACTCTCCTTCTCCGCCAAAGCCTCTTCACTCAACAAAGCTTGCAAATCCTCACCCTTCGCCACCCGATCTTGCGCAAAAGCAAACTCCTGCCATTGAAAATAAAAGTAAGTCCCCAAGCCACCCAACAACACAATCAGTAAAATCGCATACAACTTCACTTTGAAATTCTGCCTTTTCTCCAAAATTTTATAAGGAATACTATTGCTCATCTTCTTGGGTTAAATTCAAATCCAACTTCAAAACCGAAGTATAACCTTCGCTCAAAGAACCGCTTTTACTAAACGAACGCATCTCCGCATCCCCAAACAATTCCGAATTATTAAACTCATCAATCAAATTCGCAATCATCGTAAAATTCGTCGTATCAAAACGCTTCGTCTCACCAATCAACGAAATCTTATCGCGCTCACGATCGAAATCATAACTCGTATAAACAATCCCCCCCAACTCATTATAAAAATTCTCTGAATAATAACTATCCACCGCAATCGTCCGCAGCTCAATCTCATTCATAATATCCGACCACTTTACCCGCGCATCTTTCACTGCCGCCACCAAACTCAAATCATTGCGCACTGCTTTATTAAAAGCCTTCAAAAAATCTGCCGCTTCGCCATCCGCCATTGCCGAAAAATCCGTTTTCAAAACCAAATTCCGCATTTCATTATTACTCACCAACTTCACCGTCTGAAGTAACCTCTTGCGTTCATTCTGCGCTTCCACCTCATCAGCTTCCTTCAAACTATCCGCTTTCTGATTCAAAACCGTCAAAAGTCGCGTCTCAAAAACCTTCCTCAACTCCGCTTCACTCATAATTTCCCCCAACTTCACCGCAAAATCCTTTGTATACAATTCTCTCAGCTTCCCAAAAGTTGCATCCAACTCCTCTCTCATCGCCACCAAATTCCCTTCCGCCTCGCGTTTTTCATTTGCTGAAGCCGTTTGGCTACTTAAAACCTTGAAACTTTGCAAATAACTATCGCCATAATAACTAAACAAATCGCTATACCCCTTGATCTCCAAATAGCGATGAAAATTCGCTTCCGTTTTTAAATCCAAAATTTCACTATTGATCGCCGCCAACTCCGAAGCAATACTGGAAATCCCCAAACGATCGCTAATTACACTAAAACTATCATTCAATTGCGCGCGGAAAAACAAAAATCCGGAAGCACCCAAAACCAAAATAACCACCACTAAACTCTTCAAAACCGTCAAAAGCCCTTTTTTCGGAACCCCAGTTTCCATCAATAAATCTTGATCAATCTCCGGAGCCAAGCCCAAAATATTCTGTTCTTCCTCCGTCGTCGCCTCGACAACATTGCCTAACAGATTGGATTCCTGCGCTTTTTCCACTTGCTGATCCAACGGATTCACCGGCAGATTTTTGTTTTCTTCCTCCATGGTTTTTTGTTTTTTGTTCCCCACATTATACCAAAAAAGCCCTCCCGCAGGAAGGCTTTTTCCATTATCTCTTTATCTTCTTATCTAACTACTGTAGTTCTACAGTCGCACCAACTGCTTCCAACTCACCTTTGATCTTTTCCGCTTCTTCAGCAGCAACACCTTCTTTCACTGGTTTTGGAGCGCCATCAACTAGATCTTTAGCTTCTTTAAGACCAAGACCAGTCAATTCGCGTACAACTTTGATAACCGCAATCTTTTGTGCACCAGCATTTGCCAATACTACAGTCTTTTTGCCGTTACCAGCTGGAGCATCGCCACCATCAGCCGCACCACCTGCAGCAGGACCAGCCATCATCATTGGCGCAGCAGCGCTAACACCGAATTCTTCTTCAAGAGCCTTTACCAAGTTCGCAAGATCCATTACTGGAAGAGCTTTTACGAGCTCAAGAATTTTTTCAGCATCTTTGCTGAGTTCTACTTTTGTTGTTTCTTCTGACATTTTAAATTGGTTAGATATAAATTAATTGAAAATTAAACAGCTTTTTCTTGCTTTTCCTTGATCGCATTAAGCGCTCGGACAAAGCCAGAAATAGTGTTGGAAAGCGCGCCATGAAACCCTTGAACCGGGTACTTGACGAGATAAATGAACTTGGAAACAAGTTCTTCGCGACTTGGCAATTGAGCTAAAGCCTTTGCATCAGCCGTTGAAAGGACTCGTCCTTCGAAAAGAGCTCCGCGGATTTTCAGATTCTCGTTCTTTTTACCGAACTTAAAAATGATCTTTGCCGCCGAAATTTCGTCCTCCATTGAGAACGCCGCGCCCACTGGACCTTCAAGAACACTATCAGGAATCTCATCAAAACCAGCTTGTTTTGCGGCCAATTTGATCAAAGTGCGCTTTGCGACTTGAAAAGTCACGCCATGCTCTCTCAAATCCTTTCGCAGATTGTCGATGTCATCCACCGTCAAACCTTGATAGTCCGCAAACACCACCGATTTTGCGTCCTTGATCTTGTCGACCAATTGCGCAACTAACTCTTCCTTCTGAACCTTAGTTAGTGGCATGTTTGTTAGGGTTAAAAAAAATCCCGATTCGCGTCAACGAAATCGAGAAAGAAAAAATGCTTCAAAACTTATTTTCTTGTCTCGGCGGGACTTACCTTTGTGCCCACTGTCTATGACGCAACGACACTTTAGCCGAAAACCTCTGGAAGTCAAGAAAAAAAAGGAATAAAATGCACCCCTAGTTCCCTAGCTTTCTAGTTCCCTAGTTTCTATCCATGATCGAAAAACTTCAGTCACATATCAAAACCCATCCAAACTCACTTATAATCGTCCTCGGCCCCACCGCTTCGGGTAAAACCGCTCTTGCTTTAGATATTGCCAAACAAATTGACGGCGAAATTATCTCCACCGATTCGCGCCAAATCTACCGCCAAATGGACATCTCCACCGACTTGATCCAACCCGCCGACCAACAAGGTATTCCCCATCACCTCATTGGCATCGCCGATCCCGACGAAACCCTCACCCTCGCCCAATATTACGACCTCGCAATTGCCAAAATCGCCGACATCCAAGCCCGCGGCAAAATCCCCATGCTCGTCGGCGGCACCGGCCTCTACATTTCCGCGATCATCGACGGCTACGAACTGAGACGCATCCCGCCAAACCCCGAACTCCGCGCCCGCCTCGAACAAGACGCCGAAAAACACGGCAAAGAATTCGTCTACGCCCAACTCCAAAAACTCGATCCCACCGCCGCCGCAAAAATCGCCCCCCAAAACCTCCGCTTCGTTATTCGCGCGATCGAAAGAGCGTTGAGT
>CAZVOZ010000005.1:14630-21352 GCA_964629065.1 uncultured Candidatus Peribacteria bacterium | reverse complement strand
GGATACATACTAATCGAAGTAAACCCTGGCATTGCATTGATTTCGTTAATATAAATTTTCCCATCATCGCGATCCAAAAAGAAATCTACCCGTGAAAGCCCGCTTCCATCCAAAGCCTTAAACGCTCGACCAGCCAATTCCATAATCTCCGCGCGCTCACTCGCACTAATCTTCGCCGGAATCTCCGTCGTCGAAACACCATTCACATATTTATCATTAAAATCATAAAACTCCCCGCCCACAATCACTTCCCCCGGTTCCGAAACAAGCAAGTCACCATCCAGTCCCTCCAAAACCGCACATTCAATCTCCCGCACATTCAAGCCTTGTTCCACCATCACCTTTCGATCAAATCGCAAAGCCAACTCAATCGCCGGCAAAAGCTCTTCAAAACTCTTCACCTTGCTCACGCCCACCGACGAACCCATATTTACCGGCTTCACAAAAACCGGAAAACCAAATTCCTTTTCCACAGCGCGCAAAATGCCTTCCTGATCGCGTTCAAATTCTCCGCGCGTAAAATTCTGCCACGGCACTACGCCAATTCCCGCCGCTTGCCACACAATTTTCGAAGTCACCTTGTCCATCCCCACCGCCGCCGCCAAAACGCCGCAACCGACATAAGGAATCCGCAACATCTCCAGCATCCCTTGCAAAGTCCCATCTTCGCCAAAAGGCCCATGCAAAACCGGAAAAACCACATCCGGTTTAAAATCCCCAAAATCTACTGGTAAAAGCCCACTAAAGTCCTTCCTTTTAAACTTCGCCAAACAATCCGCTCCCGAAAGCCACGCTCCCTCTTCCGTAATTCCCACTTCCGTAACTTCGTATTTCCCACGATCCAAAGCCGCAATCACTGAAGTAGCCGACACCAAAGAAACCTCGTGCTCGCCGCTTCGTCCACCAAACAAAACTACGATCTTCATCTTACAAACAATTTAATTGAAACATTTTCACCGACGGCATTATTCTCCGTCCCATTATGTTTCACTTTTCCATCAATAAAATCCAAAGTCAAATTTTCCGCCTGCCCGTTGACTCCCGCGCTTGCGGTGCAATTAAAACCGCTTGTCGCATTGCGATAAACCACATTCGCGCACTGATAATTCTTCACCACTTTCTCCGCCCA
Organism: uncultured Candidatus Peribacteria bacterium; assembly: GCA_964629065.1. GTDB lineage: Bacteria > Patescibacteriota > Gracilibacteria > UBA1369 > LOWO2-01-FULL-3 > CAYORB01. Next base: position 20,223 of record CAZVOZ010000005.1, on the reverse strand, counting down.
ACTCCCGCGATCCGCGTGCGCTTCAGTCAAAACCTTAAATTCACAACCTTTCCCCACCATCGCCGCAATCTCCTGCTCTGTCACTTTTAAATCTTCATTCACAATTCCGCCATGATCATATTTACTACTAAAAACCATTCGCCAATTGCCATTACAAACCTCACCTTTTACCACTTCCACCCCGCCCAAAACAAAACCTTGCCCCAAGACACTCGGCACGCTCATTGCCAAAAACATCGCCGCCGCGCCCGCCGCGACACCCAAACCAATATGTTGCCAATTTTTTTTCACCTTCCGCGCCATGACTCTGAGGGGTTAAGTCAATCTGTAAAATCATCTTAAACCCTCATCTTTCAAAACTCAACCCAGCCGCAAAAATATCGGTTGCCAGACATTTGACATAGTCGATAGCTCAAATGTTTTAATGATCAGCAATTGTGCTAAGAAAAATTTTTAAAAAATTTAAGAACAGCTTGCTACGATCAAATTGCTAATTGCATAGGGGCTGAGCTGGTGCTGTCAGAAGCTTTAGCTACTAAATTCTATCCTAAATCACCAAAATCTTCAATCCTACTTATCCTCTCATTCACTCGTGTAACTACCTCATAATTAATCGTCCCCGCCCAACTCGCAAACTGCTCCGCCGTCACCCGATCGCCGCCACTTTCGCCAATAATCACCACTTCATCTTCCAGTTCCACCTCAGCAATATCCGTAATGTCCACCATAATAATATTCATGCAAATCCGCCCCCGCACCGGCGCTCTTTTTCCACGAATCAAGACATGAGCCCCTCCCGCACCACGATCAAAACCATCATAATAACCCACCGGCAAAATCGCCAACACCGTCGCCCGCGTCGTGCGATAAGTACATCCGTAACCCACAAATTCACCCGCCGCCACCTTCTTTATCTGCGCGACCCGCGTCTTCCAACTCATCACCGGCTTCAGTTCACCTACACCTTTAAAACTCAACATAGTCTCCTTCGAAGGCCACAACCCATAGCTCGCAATGCCACAGCGCACCATCGTAAAAAGCGCATCATCAAAAAGCAGTGTAGCCGCACTATTCGCCGCATGAACCAGTGGGGGATTGATCCCCACTTCGCGCAAAATCGCCAGCCCCCGCTCAAAATTCGCCAATTGCCCCCGCGCATAACTATCGTCCGTCGTATCCTCGATATTCGCAAAATGCGTCGTCGCACCTTCGACTTCAATATTCCCACAAGCCAAAATCGCCCGCCCAAACTCCGCCAAATCCGAAAGCCTCACGCCCTGCCGATTATTCCCCGTCTCAATCTTGATATGCACTTTCACTTGCCGCCCCAATTTTCCCAACGCCTCGACCGTTTCCAAATTATAAACCACCAAACTCGCCCCCAACTCCACCACTTCCGCTAAATCACGGAGCGCCACATAACCCATAATATAAAGCTCTGCATCCACACCTGCTTCACGCAAAGCGCGCGCCTCGTACAAAGCATTCACCGCTAACATCTCAGCCCCCGCCTCTACCGCCAAACGCGAAAACTCCACCAACCCATGCCCATAAGCATTCGCCTTCACACAAACGCACAACTTCACGCCCTCACCAATCCGCCCACGCAAAACCGCCAAATTATTCACCACCGCCTCCCGCGAAATTTCCACCCAAGTGAGATCCTGCATAAGAGAATTAAAACTCGCCAAAAGACGAAAAGCAAATTCGGCCTATTGACTTTTAGGAAATACGTTATATAATGCCCAATCTTAATTATAACAAAATGAGACTTTTACAAATACCCGCATTAACATTATCTTTGGCCGCTTGCGATGATCGCGCGGTTCAACAAGATGGTCCGGAGCCTACTCCTGCTATCACTGCTCCCGATTTCTCCGACACTAATAGTAATCCTTGCGAGGCTCTGTTGGCACAAGCCGAGGAAGCGCTCGCCTCTACCCAGATTGCCTTAAGCCGATGCACTAAACAATTAGGGGTTTGTTCACCAATTTTTCATACAAATGATGGAATTAGAGTTGGTTCGAATAATGGAGACGAGACAGCCCAACATATTGGTAGTACCTTCGCTCTAGGATGTCCAGAAGGAGAAGTTATTCAATGTCACGATTACCGCCGAGATATTAACGGAGATAAATCAGAGATTCCTCACTCCTCAGACGATCCAGACACAGTTGGAATCGAGCCATCTAGTGCTTTTTGCGCAGTTATTGATAAAGAAGAGGCTTTATTTACCCTCCATGGAAGCATGGGTATAACCGATGCGCATGATCTCGCCATTGGTATAACTCCGGGAGGCCCTGTTAATCCAAGTGCCTATCAACAGCTCTTTATCGATGCAAATGGAAAAGTTAATTATCTATCAGCTAATGGCGATACAGGTTTATGTGAGAACATTGAACCCGAAGCTGTTAAAGAAATTATTCTACAATTAAACAAAGCTATTGGCGCAGCAAGCTCGGAAGCAGGTTGTGCAGATTATTAGTAAAATCGATGGAGGTACAGCTTTTTTCTCTTTTCTCTCTTCTCTTTTCTCTTTATAATCAATTCTACAAAAAGCACTAACCTTAAGCATCATGTCTCACCACATCGACCACCCGCGCTCCCTCGAAGTCGAAGCGACCTTTTTCGGCAAAGTAATGATGTATTTCTCGCTCGCTGTAATCATTTCCGCCGCCGGCGTTTTCGTTTCCTCGCAATATTTCATGTCCTTTTTCGCCGCCAACCCGGCCTTGATTTATGTTCTTTACGCCGTTGAACTCGGCCTCATCTTTACTAGCCACTTTTGGAGCACCAAAACACCGCTTAACCGCATCCTTTTTGCCGCTTTCGCCTTCATCACCGGCGTGACCATTTCGCCTTTAATCGTTCAACTCACCGCCACCGCCGCCGGCACCGCCCTCGTCTTCAAAGCCCTCGGCATCACTGGCGCAATGTTCGCCGCCACCGCCATTTTCGGCACGATCACTAAAATCAACCTCACCGGCCTCCGCGGATTCTTGTTCATTGCCTTGATCGGCATGATCGTCACTTCCGTCGTCGGCATCTTCGTACCATGGGGAAACACTTTCGAACTCTACTTTTCCGGCTTCGGCGTCATCCTTTTCTCCGCCTTCGTCGCCTACGACTTCCAAAAGCTCAAACACTACCCAGAAGATCGCTACATCGACGCCGCGCTCAATCTTTACCTCGACATCTTCAACCTTTTCCTTTATGTTCTTCGCTTCCTAATGGCTTTCGCAAATCGTGATTAATAATCTAAAGTTCGACCTCAAACACATCGCAAACCAAGGAGTAGGCGCCAAAGAAACCTACTCCTTTGACCTGCCCGTCCAATTCGAAGGCGTTAAAGCTCTTTCCAACCTCGTCGGCAGCGTCACAATCATGAAACTCGAAGACCTTTTTCATGTCACCATCGACGAAATCACTCTCACCGTCGAACTAATCTGCACGCGCTCCCTCAAGCCATTTTCGCACGAAATTACCGTCAAAAACGCCACCCGCGAATTCTACATCGACATGCCCACGGAAATCACCGACATCAACGACCTTTTCCTCATCGACAAAAAAAGACTGCAAATCGACTTGAACGAAATGATTCGTCAAGAAATAAACTTGCATTTCCCCGCCGTTCCAGTACACTACGAAGGCTCCGATGAGCTGATTAAACAGTATCAAACTGAAGCGCCGGCAGAAAACAAACCTCTGGCAATTCTCAAAGACTTACTAAAATAACATCATGGCTAAGCATCCAGTACCCAAGAAAAAGACCACCAAGCGCGTTACCAAACAACGATACGGCAGCTTCCAAACCAAAACTCTCAACAAATTGACTGGTTTGGTTAACCTTACCGTTTGTCCAGATTGTGGTGCTAAAAATCTTTCGCACACCGTTTGTAAAGAATGTGGTAAATATCGCGGCAAACAAATCATCGACAAAACTCAAAAAGCCGGCAAAGTCACTACGATTAAAGCTTAATACCAATGGCTAGTTACAGGCATCTTGCCCGCGTCAGCGTCATGCAGACCATCTTCAGCGTCGAATTTCGCCAAAACGATACACCGCCAGCCGAAACTCTGCAGGCTATCCTCCAAGAATTCGCGCCCAAAGTTCAAGAAATAGAATTTGCTACCGCCCTCCTCGAGGGCGTTTTTGCCAAAAAAGAAGAAATCATTAAGCTAATCGAACACTACGCTCCCGAATGGCCAATCAATAAAATCGCCCCCATCGACCGCGCAGTTTTGGAAATCGGCGTTTATGAGTTATTATACTCCAAAGATGTCCCACCCGTCGTGGCCATCAACGAAGCCGTCGAAATCGCCAAAGAATATGGCGACAATTCCAGCCCCAAATTCATCAACGGCGTGCTCAGCAACATCATGAAAGACAAAAATAATGACTAAAACCGATTTTTCACCCCTCGAAAAACTCCTCAACCTCAAATTTAAAAACCACGAAATATTCGAACGCGCCTTTACCCACCGCTCTTTTCTTAACGAAAACAAGGGCAAAGACATCAAATCCAATGAACGCTTAGAATTCCTCGGCGATGCCGTCCTCGAACTTTCCGCCACTCATCACCTTTTTCACAAATACCCCGACCAAGACGAAGGCCAAATGACCTCATTTCGCTCCGCTTTAGTCAAAGGCGAACACCTCGCCCAAGTCGCCCGTGAGCTCGAACTCGGCCAATATTTCAAACTTAGCAACGGCGAAGAACGCTCCAAAGGCCGCCAAAAATCCTATCTCCTCGCCAACTCCGTCGAATCCCTCATCGGCGCAATCTATGTCGACCAAGGCTACGAAATCGCCGACCAATTCGTCCAAAAATTCGTCCTCACCAAACTCGACCAAATCATCGCCGAAGGCCTCCACATCGACGCCAAATCCCGCTTCCAAGAACTCGCCCAAGAAAAACTCGGTCACACTCCACACTACGAACTCATTTCCGATCACGGCCCCGACCATAGCAAACTCTTCATCATGGCCGCCCATGTTGGCGACGAACTAATCGCCGAAGGCCAAGGTCCCAGTAAACAAAAGGCCGAAGACGACGCTGCCCGCAATGCTTTAAAAAAACTCAAATGGTAAATTACGATGAAAAATCCTGTGGCCTAGTGGTTTTCCGCAAAGCCCAACCCGAAAACCTCTACCTTCTTTTACACTACCCCAGCGGCCATTGGGACTTTGCCAAAGGCCATGTCGAAGACGGCGAAACCGAAGAACAAACCGCCATCCGCGAACTTGCCGAAGAAACCGGCATTACCAAAGTCAACCTCATCCCCGGATTCCGCCACGCCATCAGCTATCGCTACCTTCGCCAAGGCCGCCAATCCAACAAGCAAGTCGTTTTCTTCCTCGCCGAAACCGCGCAGGACGCCATCGAAATCTCCCACGAACACCAAGACCACATTTGGCTTCCATACAGCGAAGCCCTCGCGAAGCTCACCTTTGATAATGCCAAACAACTTTTAATAAAATCCCACACCTTATTATCATAAACCTATGAAAATTCGCCCCCTCAAAAAACTCGCCTCCTCCAAAGGCACCCTCATCGTTCCCACTTTCCAAGAAGACCTCAAAAAACTCCCC
>CAZVOZ010000005.1:12279-14530 GCA_964629065.1 uncultured Candidatus Peribacteria bacterium | reverse complement strand
GAAAAAATCAAAGCCGGCGGCATCCTCGCCGTCAACCAAGGCTGCGACCGCGAACCACGCCTCATCACCCTCCATTATCAAGGCGCGAAAAAAACCGAAGCCCCCATCGTCCTCGTCGGCAAAGGCGTGATCTTCGATACCGGCGGCTACAACATCAAACTCTCCGGCAATATCGAAACCATGAACCAAGACATGGCCGGCGCCGCCACCTTGCTCGGCATCATCAAAATCGCCAAACAACTCGGCCTCAAAAAGAACCTCATCGTCATCCTGCCAATCGTCGAAAACCTCATCAACGAAAACGCCTACCGCCCTTCCGATGTCATCACCATGCTCAACGGCAAAACCGTCGAAATCACCAATACCGACGCCGAAGGCCGCTTGATCCTCGCCGACGCTTTGCACTATGCCGCGCAATTTAAACCTCAAGCAATTGTTTCCATCGCCACTTTGACCGGCGCCGCCTTCATCGCCCTCGGCCACCGCTACGCCGCTCTCCTCGCCAATGACGAAATCCTCGCCACCGAACTCAAAAACGCCGGCCGCAAAACCGACGACCTCTGCTGGCCATTGCCAATCCACGAAGACTACATTAAAGAAATGGACAGCGAAATCGCCGACTACCGCAATTTCGACCGCACCAGCGGTGGGGGAGCCGGCACGGCCAAAGCCGCCGCCTTCCTCCAAAAATTCGTCCCCAACCAAAAATGGGCCCACCTCGACATCGGCGGCACCGCAGTCACCACCCGCCCAAAAGACTACGAAGTCAAAGGCGCCACGGCGCATGGGCTGAGGTTGTTGGTGGAATTTTTACAAACATGAATCTAGTCCTTATGAAAATTTTCATTCAATTTATTCTGAGTCTTTTAGGCGCTATTTTGTTAGGCATCTTTGGTCTTGGATTCGGTGCTCAAAGTAGTGACAGTTTTGGTTTTCCCGCATTTGGCGGAAATGCCGCGGGCTATGAATCTGGAGGCGTATTCTTCGCCATCGTAGGAATTTCCCTCGGCAGCTTACTCGGAATCGCCATCGCTAAAAAAGCTCAGAAAGAAAAATGCAAATATCTCATAAACGCCATTATCGCTTGTGTCACAATTTTCATTAGCTTAATTATCTTCGACCGCAATATACCTTTGGAGGCTTTATTGGGAATCCTGATTATGCCAGCACTTTTAATGACTGCCGCCGCAAATCTGAAATGCTAAATCTCTAGCTCCTCGAATAACTCTCCTCTTTCCTCCTAATTCAAAAAGCAATCGTTGCTTTAATAATGAGCCCACATGTGGGCGAAATTTTCAGCCTTGCGTACATGCTATCAATAAAAGCTTTCAACTTTTAACTCTTAACTTTTAATTTTTAACTTTCATTAAAACGCCGCATCCGTCGTACAAAGATGGTAAGCATAGTACGACGCCGTCACCGCTTCCGCCGAGCCGGTGATCGCTTGTTTGAACTCCGTATCACAGCAATCGCCCGCCGCAAAAACCCCCTTCACATTCGTCTCCGTGCGACGATTGATTTTGATCTCACCGTGATTATTCAGTTCGACCCCCACCATCTTTGCCAATTCCGTTTGCGCCGTGTGCCCAATCGCCAAGAAAACCCCATCCATCGCCATTTCCCGCCCATCCTTAAATTTCACCTTTTCCACCTTCCCTTCGCCCAAAATCTCTGCCAACTCCGAATGAAATAACACCTCAATCTTCTCATTCGCCGCCACCCGCTTCGCATTAATCGGCTCCGCGCGCAACAAATCCTTCCGCACAATCATATACACCTTCGCCGCATGCTCCGCCAAAAACAACGCCTCCTTCGCCGCGCTATCGCCACCACCGACAATACAGACCACTTGATTCTTGAAAAACGCCCCATCACAAAGCGCACAAAACGACACACCGCGATTTTCCAACTCATGCTCGCCCGGAATATTCAGCCGTTTATGCTCCGTTCCCGTCGCAATCAAAACGCTCTTCGTCTCATATTCACCGCCATTTTGCGTCGTCACCTTGAAACACGGAAAACCATCCCGCTCGCCCAAATTCTCCAACTTCACCACTTTCTCCCCCTTAATCTCCGCGCCGCTCACCTGCGCATGCTCATACAACTTCATCGCCAAATCCGGCCCCGTAATACTCTTTTCCCCCGGCCAATTCTCCACCAAATGCGTTGTCGTAATCAAACCACCCGGTAACTCCGCAAAAGTCAAAGTCTTCAACCCCAAGCGCGTCCCATACATCGCCGCACTCAACCC
>CAZVOZ010000005.1:0-12179 GCA_964629065.1 uncultured Candidatus Peribacteria bacterium | reverse complement strand
CAAAAGTCAAAGTCTTCAACCCCAAGCGCGTCCCATACATCGCCGCACTCAACCCACTACAACCACCACCAATAATTGTGAAATCGAACATCCTAAAGTAATTAAATAGTTTCTACCTAGATCATACAAAGTTAAAAGTTAAAAGTTAAGAGTTAAAAGTTGTAGCTTTGCTTGTTTTAAGAATTGCCACCATCATCGCGATGGTTTCTGTTAAAATTATGTCAGCGGGTTGAACGATTTTTGCTTCGATTGTCTGAGTTTCCGTTAAAAGACGCAGCCAATATTTTGTTTCACGCGCTTCTTTGTAGGCAATAGATATTTTAGCGATGAAGTCGCGACGACTTTGGCCCCCAAGGGCTTCTTGTACATTGGCGCCGATAGAAGTGCCCGCGCGGAAAATTTGGCTGGCAAAATCGAATTCCCTTATTAGCCTTAACTGTTTAGCTAGCTTCACAATTTCCAACGCCAGAAGAAATGATTTTTCACCAAGAATACTCATAGCTTAATTGTAATGAAGAAAGATTAAATTTTTCTAAAATTTTACTGTCACTTTTAACTTTTAACTTTTAACTCTTAACTTTTAACTTTTAACTTTTAACTCTTAACTTTTAACTTCCCAAGAAAAAACCCCCCGGCTTGCGCCGGAGGGCCTTTCCCCCTCATTCCTATGAAAAATTCTATCGTACTAAAGGTTTTGTGTGCTTAATATTTTACGAGCCCAGCTCCACCGCGGCTCGAGAGAACTATTTGATCAAGCCTTCGTTGAACATTCTGTAAAGAGTCAACGCAACTTCTGCTCTGCGAACTTCATCATTTACACCAAGGTATGAAACACCTGAGTTTGGATTTGAATGTTCGTTAACCAAGTAGTAGTTGTAAGCCATTTCAGCGTAATCAACGAACCAATCAGACGCTTTTACATCAGCGTAGTTTGATCCAGTTGCAGCTGGAATGTAAAGACCTTGGTACTTAGCAGCTGATTCAAGAGCAAGCTTCAAGAATTCAGTGCGGATGATCGTTTGATCAGGGCGTGCTTCTTGACCACGGCTAGTCTTGTACCCTTCGATGATACCATCGAGTTTCGCAGTGCGAAGGTAAGGACCATACCAAGAGTCAGAGTTCACATCAACGAAACCAGCTCTGTCGTTTACAGGAACGATTGGCGCACCAGTTGCAAGAAGGATTACCTTCAAAGCTTCTGCGCGGTTGATCACATTGTAAGGACCGAAGCTACCGTCAGCGTATCCACCGAAGATTCCGCTTTCAGTTACCCAATCAATTGCTTCACAAGTTTCAGCATCAACACTTTGAGTATCCCAGTAACCACCACAGTTTCCAGCTACAGGAGGTTCAGGAACAACTTCTTCATCATCGCTATCATCACGTTCACAAGCACCATCTTCCATCACATAACCTGCAGGGCAAACCATGTCGTCGTCTTCACCTTCTTCATCTTCGTAGATGTAACCGACAGTTCCGACAGCGAAACGACCAGTTTCAGTTTCACGGCGACCAGCACCAGATTCTGCTACAAATTTGTAAGTGTAAACACCGTTATCAAGGTTCTTGTCGAATTCCCAAGTTGCAGTGTGGCAACCTTTCTTGAACTTAACTTCGTCAAGCAAAGTCGCTTCTTCATTACCGCTAGTTGAGAAATCTTCGAATACTTCGAGAGTAACTTCCGCTTCGTCATCCATACAGAAGTCGAAATCAACTTCAGTTGTTTCACGATCATCGAAAACTACTGGAGAAACTGTATCTTGGTAAACATTTACCTTACGATCAGTTACTTCGTCGTCTTCAACCTTAAGGTCAACGAATTCTACTGCGTAGATATCATCTTCCACTTGGTTTTCAGCAGTGATCTTAAGTCTCCAGTTTTTACCAGCAACTAGCTCATCACCATCACGATCAAGACCGTTGATGTCGATTGCATAGTAACGATTCTTACGAAGAGACAAGTCAGTCATTGTGTATTCTTTTTGGTTACCGTTGAAAAGTTCAACTTTAACATCAGAGTTTACACCAGACTTAAGGATCAAGTAGTTAAGCTCGCTTTGCATTGGATCGAAAGAATCTTTTGAAAGGAAAGCTTCAAGAATTTCTTGATCTTCATATTTTACTTCAACAGCGTATTCTGCACGATCAGCATCAGCGATTACGACAACTTTACAAGCACCGGCACGAAGAGCGTCTCCGTCTTCATCATAACCGTCAGCAGTGAAAGTAAGTTCGTTATCGTCAACATAACGTTCGTCAGCGATTTCTACGATTGTCTTACCACATTCAAGGCGAACAAGAAGGCGGCGAACATCATCGTCGAGTTCAACTTCGATTTCTAGGTCTTCTTTTTCTGGGTTCCAAGTTCTAGAAGGATCAACTTCCAAATCACGGATTACACCAGCGTTAGCACCATCACGAGTTCCAACACGAACAGTTTCAGTGTAAGTATTTGCACCATCGTTGTTTGAAACAGTTACGCGTACTTTGTAGTTACCATCAGCTACGAATTCGTCGTCATTATCACGACCATCCCAGCTAAAAGCGATTGGGTTTTCATCAGTCAAACGGAAAGCACTGTTTTGACCACTGAAATCTTCAAAAGTACGAACAACACCACGGCTACCTTCGATTGCTACAGCAACGAAAGCATCTTTAGTGATTTCGAAAGAAATACCAACTGCTTCACCATCACGAGCATCAAATTCTGCTTGATCAAGTTCGAAATCAGTTACACGAGGCGCAGCTGCATTTTCTGTGTTTGATTCAACACGCACAGAAGTAGTCGCGCTATCAGTAACTTGTAGGTTAACCATTGAAACAGCAGTTACTTCAACAGTGTAGTTACCTACTGGAAGAGCTGCACCATTTGGTGTGTTATCAACAGTACCATAGAAGTCTGCTTCAACACTTCCTGCTTCAACAATCACATTGTTAGGATTGCCGCCAACAAGAATCAAATTCACGCTATTGTCCGCATTGCGAGCGATAACATAAATTTTAGTTTTTTCTGGAACATCGAAACTGATTTCTGCTTTCTCGTCCTTTGCAGGATCGATACCAGCGTAATCAACTTCCAAGTTCTGGATAAGCTCAACTTGACGTTGAACCGGTGTGACATTAACCGCAGAGGCAGTAGCTGTAGACAGCACTCCCACTAGGGCGATCACAGATAGTAGTTTTTTCCACATATCTTGTAAGGTTATTTTATTAAATAAGATTAGAACTATATATAAAAACTATAATTTGTCAATGCCTAATTTCTAGAGCAATCCTTCAGAGTCCAAAATGTAGAGCATTCCTACGATTTCACCTCTTGTGGCAGCCTTTGCTGGCAAGAAGTTATTCCCAGAAACAGACTCAAACAAATCTAGCTTCTCAGATTCACAAACGAATTTAGTATACCAACTGTTACTCGGAGTATCCGCAAAACCAGGCGTACAAACTTGTGCTTGATACCCGTTCAAGGCTCTAGCTAGCTCAAAAGTCATCTTCAAAGCCTCCACACGGTTTACAAAATCCGCTGGACGCACCGTCTTTTTACCATCGTCGCCTTTGATTACGCCCAATTCAGTCGCACGCTTGAAATAATTCATATACCAAGCCCCAACTTGCACATCACTGAAACCAAGATCTCCAGCAGGCTTGACCGATGTATCAACATCATTCGCCTCCAAAATCACTTTAGAGAACTCTGCACGATTGATCGGCTTATCGATTCCGAAAGTGCCATCGGCATACCCTTCAAAAATTCCCATGTTTTTCGCCCATTCTACCGCGTCACAACGACGATCGTCTTCAAGAACATCTTCAAAACCAGCACATTCACCAACTGAAGGAACTTCTGGCGTCACTGGATCTTCATCATCTTCATCATCACCCGAACCATTGATTACTACTCCAGAACCAACTCCGCTATTACCATTGTCATCATCATCGTCGTCGTTTGATGAACTAGAAGATCCACCATCAACATCGCCAATATCATCAGCATTTGCTACCACAAACACACCAGTTTCACTATCTGTACTGCTCACCTTTGATTCCACTTCATAAGTATAGAAACCAGAAGAAAGCTTGTTGCCGTTACTATCGCGGCAATTCCAATCCAAATTATAGTCTCCGCTATCGACATCATCAGCATCTTGCAAAGTTGCAATCTTGCTTCCAGAAGCCGTTTTGCCACGATGAATCGATACGATCATGTCAGCATCTTCATCAATGTTGTAGCTCAAAGACAAAGTCTCATCACAATCCGTCACCACCGGCGACAAACTATCTTGAGTGACATTTGATTTATTGCCAGAAACCTCATCCTCCGCCAAATCCAAGCTCACACGGCGAGAAGTATTGATATTCTCATTCGCCGCATTCGCGATTACCAACTCAATATCCAAATCATCATCATAATCAAAACCATCCGCATCAACCTCTACGGCATACCATTTATCCGCTTCTACTTCCATTTCTTCCACGATTTCATCATCACGCCCACCATCAACCATATAGAAAAGACTCACTTCACCATCATCTTCCGGACGGAAAATTGCGTAAGTAATCTCATTTTGATCATTATCAATCTTTGTCTTTGAAAGCAAAAACTCATCTACATCTGGCTTATCATAAACCACTTTGCGCGCCACACCTGAAACCAAACTCGTCGCACCAACCTTTGTGCGGAACTCAATTCTCCAAGTACCTTCATCGACATACTCATCATCCTCATCCGTACCATCCCAATCGAAAGTGATTGTATCAGTACCCTTATCTACATCTTCTTCTGTATATAGTTCAATCTCCACGCTACCACGCACCGCGAAAACTTCCACATCAACATTGTCTACTTTTGTATCCGCTTCACATTCCATCGAATCATCAACGGCCGGTTCGAAATCGCCAGAAGGCTTACAAGTAATATTATCCATATGAGCATTACTTGTTCGTAGATCAGTTGCCGTATCCACAATCTGAATCGTTTCACTATTCACAGTCACCCCATGATCATTACGCGCTTCCAAAACCGCAATATAACTACCAGTGTTGATTGCCGCACCGTTATTTGCCGTACCATCCCAGCTCACACGATGAACAGTATTTGCCGAAAACTCATCATCTGTAAAATCAGAGAAATCTTTAATCGTATCACCCGCCACATTTGTAATCTTCAAAGTCAACTTCGTCGTGTTTGTATTCGTAAAATTCACCGTCAAATCATCACTATCCGGATCAAAAGAATTTGGCGCTGCATCAAAACCAGTAATTTGTGGCTTGCTGCCAGATTCATAAGCCACCACAATCGTGCGCGTTTCTGTAATTGTCGGTTCATTTGGGAAAGTCGCCGTCATCTTCACAGTATAAGTCCCCGGAGCTACCAATCTACCACCAAAAGTCCCATCCCAAGCACTATTCAAAACCTGACCTTGAGTATTCGCAAAATTCTGATTACTGCGCATTGCGACATTTTTACTATCCAAAATCTCAAAATTCACGCCAGTCGCCACTTTATTAAAGGCAAAATCAATCTTCAAATCCTCATCTTGACCACTTGTCGAAGGATCCATCGTCGCATTTCCAGCCTTTGAAGGGCTCACTTCGAACTTCGTCAAAGCAAAAGTGTTTGTGATTGTGAAAGGAACATCAACAATCTCACGAATCGTATCCTCACCATTCACATAATAAACCAAAACTTTGAAATTATAATTTCCAACAGGACACGCTGTATTATTCGGACAGCCTGTTACGCCATTCCAAGTTAATGGTGCCGCAGGAGCAGCTTCAGGAGCAACTGCTGGTACTTTCTCAGCACCCCAAGATCCCAAAGCAAAATTCACATTTGCATCATCAGTTTTTGCTACTGCAAAAAAACCGCTTGAAGCAGGCAAACCCGCCTTGAAAGCATTTGTAAAAGTAATGCTTTGCCCAGCCGATGGGTTAAAACTAGCTACGCTCGCCGTAGTAGTTACCAAAGTATTGTCATCTACCACCGCCGCCAAAGCAGACATAGGAGTCAACCCTATTACGATGCTTATAACAGTAAGCAACGAAGTCAATTTTTTAAACATATTAATATGTGTTAGTGCACTAATTAAGAGGCCTATATTAAATAACAACTGCACAAAAAGTCAAGAGGAAACAAAAAGAGGCGCAAGCTCTTCACTTGCGCCCCTAACCTTTAATTCTAACTATTTACTTTCTTCCAAAACCGCATAAGCACTCACCACAGCTTCAAACTCACCAGTTTCCGAATCATAATTATAAGTATCCACCCAAGTACTCACGCTCAAAGAATTGATTTTTCCAAGGCTGTAACCCAAAATTGTTTCATAAACACTTTTCTTTTTCGCAATCAAATCACGCAACTTTGCCGCATTGCGTTCTTCGATCATAATCGCTTCTTCTGGAGCAATTACAAAGTTGATATATGGAGTATTAAATCCAAGATCGCTGAACTTATCGCTCACAATATCATAATTTGCTAGCGATTTCATTTCCAAAGTTACATCCATACTACCCGTATATTTGCCAGTCGCACCATCATAGCCAGTATCGCCGTAAACATTTATATAACTTTTTCGTACCTTACCATATTGAGCCAATGCTGATTTCGCTTCTGCGAACTTTCCTTCCAATTGCTTGCGCGCTGTTTCCGCATCCTTCAATCCATAAACACTATAATAAGAAGCCACATCGACTACGCCCTTTGGCACATAAGCCTCACGCACTTCCACATTTACTGACACCCCTTGTTGATAATAAGGATCGATATAACCCTTTTCGATCGATTCACTTGAATCCACTGAAACAGCCTCCTCGGTCATTGAAATCAATCCACCTCCAGCCGTTTTTACCGTCACACCTTCCATCACTCCCGCGAAACTAGTCGCCGAAAGCATCATTACCAAAGCCAAGCTTAAAATTAAATTTTTCATTTTTAAAAGTTAATGAATGTACAAACATTCTAGCCTAAAGCCCAAAGCAGTCAACCAAGATCTTTCGCGTCCCCTCTTCATGAAATGGCCCCTCACTCTCTGGTCCCACCGAAAACGGCGTCCCCACGCGCCCATTCAAAAAATAATGATCATTACCCCCAACTTGCGGACGATCACCAATCGCCAAAATTTCTTTAAAATTAGGCGAAAACTCCATCCCGCGCTCCCGCATCAAAAACTTCCCAAACATCTCCACACCAAAATCCTTATCACCATCCGCCGGCCCAATCACCACACCAATTCCCGAATCCCCAACATGCAAAAACTTCTCGTAATCCACCGAAATCCGCGCCAATTCCTCACAAGCCAGCTGATGAATCTTCGCCGACAAGGCCGCCACTTCATCCGGATCGCGTTCCTCATAGTCAAAATTATGCAAATGCGTCCGCAAAACCACCACAATCCGATGCGCCTCGAAATACACACTACCAAACTCCTTAATCACCTCATTCATCCGCGCCATCAAACCCTCTCGCGCCACAAATTCCTCCGGCCAGCGACTGCGATAAAACTCCTTAAATTCGCCATTTTGATAAAAATACCCAATCGCCCCATTCTCCGCCATTAAATGCAAATTTTCCAAATTCACTCCTTCAAAAAACTCCAATCCATGCCGCAAAAACGACTCCAACTGCCGACCCGTACAACAAGCAATCGGCACCTTCTGCGAAACCTTCGCCAAAACCTCCACCATCTCCGGAGTCGGATGATGCACCCCTCTTTTCGTGATCGTGCCATCAAAATCGAAAACGACCGCCTTATAATTGTTTGAACTTCCTTGCATGCCGCGCATCCTCCCACATTTCCGCCTTCCGATCAAGCAGCCAATCATAACTCGCGTCCCGCTCCACAATTTCATCAATCAGCATCGCCGCATACTCCACATTATCGCTATACGCCGTAAAATTCTCATTAAACTTCACCTTCACAAAATATTCCTCCAATAGGGGAATCGCCCTTTCAAAATCGCCACCTTTCTGCAGATCCAACACATAATATTTGAATTCATTCAACGGATTCAGCGCGATCGCCTCACTCGCCAATCCCAAATTATACAGCTCCTCACTGCGCGTTTCCTCCCGCGGATACAACAAAAACTTCTCCGCCCGTGGCTCAATCAACGCCACGGCCTGCATCGAAGAATCATAAAAAGCTAACAAACCGAGCAAAATTGCCAGCACTTTAACCGCCAACCCCCGCCCAAAACCCTTCATCGGAAACTTCGCGCGCAAATACCCGAGGCACAAAATCAAAAGCGTCAAATTCGCCAAAAAATTCAAATTATAATCAATCAAATTATGCGCCAACCCGCCCGCCGCCGCCACAAACAAAACTTTCGCCTCGCTGTCCTTTTCCCCGCGCCAAAATCGCCACAACAATTCCAACAACAAAACCACCCAAACCAACATAAACAAAACCCCATATTCCGCCGCCAGCTTCAAGAAAAAATTGTGCGGATGATCCGCCGACTGCAAAAGCTCTTCTTGATGCGGCGCATAAGCCTGCCGAAAACTAAACGGCCCATGCCCCAAAATAGGCTTTTCCAAAGCCAAATCATAAGCCCCACGCCAAAACACCAACCGATCATCCTTCGACTGATCACCTTCATCCGCCGCAAACTCTACCTTTTCCTCAATACTTTCCACCGCAAAATTCCGCGCCCGCAACTCATTCGCACCCACAATCAATAATCCCACCAAAACCACCACCGCAATCAATTCCTTCCACGCCGCTTTCCCGCGCCACAAAATCAACATCAAAACCGCCTGCCCACCAAACGCAATCAACGCCCCCCGCGAAAAAGTCAGAACCAACGCTGCTAAAACCACCGCCAACAAAATCACCCGCACCACCCGCCGCTCCAAAGTCAAAACGAACGGCCACACCATAAGCAAAAACAACGCAAAAGCATTCGGCCAAGTATGCGCATGCGAATCCTTATTAAAAAACGGCCCAAACATCCGCACTTCATCGAAACTAAAATAAAACACAAACCCCAAAACCGCCGCCACGCCACCCACCACTGCCACCAAATGCCCGATTCGCGGCAAATCCTTTGCCGTCGCCAAAAAATAATACCCCACCAAAGCCAAACTCATCGCCAAATAATCACTAAAACCAATTCCCCAAAACTCCGAACTGCCCAAAGCAAAAGCCGCCAACACCAATCCAATAACCACCAAAACCTCCAACCATACCGCCCGCCGCGCTTCACTTCGCCAATGCCACACCGCCAATGCCCCCACAATCATCACCAACAAAGCCAATAACGGATACCCCGCCCCATAATCGTACTTCTTCAACCACGGATTCAATAAGTCAAAAGTCACAACCACTCCCGCCGCCAAAAGAAGCCATTTCCCTAAATTTCGTTTAATTGAAAACATCTGCCAATGATGATATAATCTAACGCAGTAAAAAGCAAAATATGGCCTTAAATCAACCATCCAGTCAGCCACAATCAAAGCCGCAAATTCCCGACCGCGAGAGAATCCTCGGACAAGAAATCGATCAAGCCGTCACCGTCGTTCTTGAAACCGCCGCCAGCGGTGAAAATCCCGAGCAGGCGATCCAAAATGCCCTCTCATTACTATCCAAGCAAGCACCTGACATCCCGACCGATCTCTCCGCCGAAGCCTGCCGCGCCTACAACGATAGCGCCCTCAATAAGCACGACCCTCGCGCCCGTGAAATAGGCATCGCCATCAACACCCTCCGCGCCTGTAAAGATTCCCAAGAGTACCGCAACAAATAATGACATTTTGCTGTCAGCGCTTGCACAAGCTTTCATTCCAAACTACAATAAACATGTTTGTACATTTGAGGGGGTATACCTGTCTGTTTCGTCTTTCAGGAGTACTCCCTCCATTCGATTTTAGGCTTCAGAATATCCAAGTAACGCATATGCTCCTTTGCTGCACTTTGCAAAATACGCGAGCAAAACTTCTTTCTTGAAGAAAGAACAGCCAGTAACTTATCATTTCCCTTCAGATAGTTTACTAAAGAATAAAAATCCCCATCACTTGTGATCAGTATAGCCTTATCAAATTTATCGTATTCAATCATCACATTTAAAACTAAATCGGCATCACAATTCCCTTTAACTCTACCATCCCTGCAAAAAGTAATTGGTTTAAAAATAAGCCGATAACCTAATTTGCTTAACAATTTATATAGCTTCTCGTGCTGTCTCAAATACCCCATAAACATAAACACCTCCTTTGCCTTATATTTTTCTTTCAGATAAATTCTAAACCTGCCGTAGTCAAGCTTCCAACCAAGCTCTCTCACCCCCATAATCAAATTTTGACTATCAATAAACACATAATTCATAAGAACTTAATTGTAGGTGAGGGTGCACTCACTTGTCAATTCAGTCTCTTAAATACCATTTTATCGATATCAGTAAAATGGTATGACTATCTAGCTCCCTAGTTCTCTAGTTTTCTAGTTTTAAAAAACATGCGCGCAATCCTTATCGACGTCATCGAACCAGCCACTTCCAAAGAAAAAGCCGAAAAGCGCCTCGAAGAACTTCGTAGCCTCATGAGCACTTACGGCGGCCTTTCGCCCGTTTCGATTATTCAAAAAAAATCCCATCCCGACTACGAAACCTACATCGGCAAAGGCAAAGTCGAAGAAATCGCCGCCCTCGCCGAGCAACACGAAGCGAACATCCTCATCGTCAACAACCTTCTCAAACCGCGCCAAATCTACAACCTCAACGAAGCGCTCAAAGACCAAAAAATCGAAACTTGGGATCGCGTCGACTTAATCCTCAAAATTTTCTCCAAACACGCCCAAACTTCCGAAGCGCAATTGCAAATCGAACTCGCCTCCATCCGCCACATGGGCCCGCGCATCTTCGACATGGGTCGCGAATTGATGCAACAAGGCGGCGCCGTCGGCCTCCGTTCCGGCCAAGGCGAAACCAACATCGAAATGATGAAACGCCATCTCAAAACCCACGAACTCTCCATCAAAAAGAAACTCGCCCATTACGACCAAGTCCGCGCCGGCCACCGCGACCAACGCCGCCGCAAAGGATTAAAAACCGCCGCCCTCGTCGGCTACACCAACGCCGGCAAAAGCGCATTGCTCAACGCCCTCACCAATAAAGGCGCCTACTCCGCCAACGAACTCTTCGCCACCCTCGACACCCGCATCGGCAAATTATACATCCCCGCCGCCGCCCGCGAAGACGGCCAATACCAACCCGGCCAAGAAGTCCTCATCTCCGACACAATTGGCTTCATCCAAGACCTCCCGCCCGAATTAATCCAAGCCTTCAAATCCACCCTCGCCGAAACCGTCGAAGCGGACTTACTCCTCCATGTCATCGACATCGCCGACCCCGAAATCCACGAAAAAATCCAAGTCGTCGAAGACATCCTCAGCGACCTCGGCCTCGCCGACAAACCCCAAATCTACATCTTCAACAAACTCGACCTCATCGCCCACCAAAATGTTTTCGACGCACCACCCGAAGAAACCCCAAAATATAGCCTCATGAAAGCCGGCCCGCAGACCGCCACAACTTTAGGCTGGATCGACCACGAAATCAAAAACAAAAAAGCCCGCGCCCACATGCTCGCCCTCGCCAAAAAATACGCCACCAAAAACCCGCTGTTCATTTCTGCTGTCAGCGGGCTCGGGATCGAAAAACTAGTGGGGGAGTTGGGTTAGGCGGCTTAGTGTTTTTTCTTAGGTAGGGAATTTGCTAAAAGTGCAAGTGCAGTAATTGCAGCAACAGTTGCTATTCCTCTGGGTGCACCATCGTGAGAGTCTGTGTTAGCAAATGTAGCGGCTGAAAGTCCAGCCGCGGTCAATCCACCTAAGAATCTCGCAACCCATCCCCTAGTTTCATCTCTTATAATTTGAGTTTTTGATTCAGTACCTTCTGTCTCTGTGCGAGAAGCTCCAATGGCATATTCTGTGACACGAGCTTCTATTTGGTCTGGGGCGACTTCTGACATATTGTTTAAATTTAAGAAGAGCGAATAATACGATACTAATTTGTTTATGTAAAGAGTAGCTAAATTTTAAAAGCCTGATTCTCCACTAGCTCTCCTTGGGGATCTAATCATTTCTTGCCTTGATATTGAGCGTTCTGGAGATGGAGTCGAACTTGCACTTACAGGTTCTTCCGCCACCCCATCCAAAACATCGTCTTCCACTACAGGTTCTTCC
>CAZVOZ010000004.1:11851-25154 GCA_964629065.1 uncultured Candidatus Peribacteria bacterium | reverse complement strand
ATCTATCTTCTTCTCCGCCATAATCTTTAAATTAATCTCCAAATTATACCACACATCTCCCTCAAAAACAATTTGCCATTCAACCTTTTTCCTGTAACATTTTTGAGTATTTCACAATAACTCAAAACACTAAAAACTGCAATATGGAGCATCAAGTCAAACAATTACCAAAGTCCGAAGTTGAAATTCGCGTTACATTGACCAAAGAAGAGCTCAAACCATTCGAAGAAAAAGCCCTTGCCGAATTCTCTAAACAGCTTAAAGTAAAGGGTTTCCGTCCTGGACACATCCCTGCCGAAATCGTCAAACAACATCTTAACGAAGAAGCGATCAAATATCGCACTCAAGACCTCGCGATCCAAGGCACTTATCCCGAAGCAGTTGTTAAATCAAAAACACCGGTAATTTCCCGTCCACATGTCAAAGTCGAATCCGAAGAAAACGGCTTCACCTACACCGCTACCGCCGCCATCATGCCGAAAGTCGAAGTAAAAGATTATCAATCAATCAAGATCAAACAAGAAGAAGCGAAAATCGACAAAAAAGATGTCGAAGAAGTCCTCCGCGACCTCAAGCGTTACATCACAACCTATAAAGATGTTGAACGCGCCGCCAAAAAAGGCGATCGCGCCGAACTCGCTTTCGAAGGTTTCGACCTCGAAGGCAAAGCTCTCGAAGGCACCAAAAGCCAAAACCACCCCGTCATTCTTGGCGAAGGCTCATTGATTCCCGGTTTTGAAGAAAATGTCATTGGCCTAAAAGTTGGCGAAAAAACCGATTTCGAAATCACTTTCCCCGAAGACTATCACAGCAAAGAATTCGCTGCCAAAAAAGTAAAATTCAATGTCGAACTCCAACGCCTCGAAGAAGCTCACATCCCTGAACTCGATGAGGAATCAATTGAAAAACTCACTGGCAAAAAAGAAAGCCCCGAAGAGCTCACCAAAAAAATTGAACAAGATCTTCTCGAACAAAAGAAAAAAGCGATCCATCAAAAACGCGAAGGTGAATACCTCGAAGAGCTATTAAAGAAGACAAAAGTTGAACTACCACAAATTCTCATCGAAGAAGAAATCGATCACATGGTCGCTGAAGTCCGCCATTCCGCAGAGGGTAGGGGATTGAAGTGGGAAGATTACCTCGTGCAAGCAAAAACAACCCCCGAAGACTTGCGCAAAAAATATGAACCAGAAGCCGAAAAGCGCGTTAAACTACGCCTCGCACTCCAACACCTGATTGAACAAGAAAAAACCGAACCTGCCGACGACGAAATTAAAAAAGTGCTCGAGGCGGAACTAAAACGAAGTCCCAAAGCCGATGCTCGAAGCCTCGAATTCCAAATTCGAAACCGCCTCGCGTTGCGCGCCCTCTTTGCCAAAGTTCTTGAATAAGAAAATATTGCACCAAGAATACAATTTGTGTACATTCCAAACGGGCACAAATTGTATTTATTTTTAGGGCAAAATGCTTAAGCGTCTTTTTACTTCAAACACGCGCGTCAAGCTGTTGACAGTCTTCATCAGCAATCCCGGCGAAGAATTCTTCATCCGTGAACTCACGCGCAAACTAGATGAACAAATTAATTCCGTTCGTCGCGAATTAGACAATCTGAAAAAAATTGGCCTCCTCAAATCCAAGACCAAAAATCGCAAAAAATATTTCCACATCAATGAAGACTTTATTTTCTTCCAAGAACTCCGCAGTATCATTATTAAAGCCCTTTCATCGAACGACAAGCTCACTAGCGATCTCAAAAAACTCGGCGACCTCGAAATGATCATTTTCTCCGGCCTATTCACAAATCGCGAAACCGAAAGCGTTGATCTTTTACTCGTGGGCGAAATCGACCGCGAAAAGCTCAACGACTACATCCAAAACCAAATCAAGACCGCTCGACCAGTCAAATTTACCGTCATGTCACGCGCCGATTATCAATATCGCCTCGACTGTCACGATCGCTTTGTAAACGAACTCCTTGCCGACCCACAAAACGAAGTCATTCAGCGTAAAAAATAGCTTGCCATCACCGCGCAACTTATATATATTGCGTAGGCTTTAAAATCATTTCATCATGTCAATTCTTCAAGAGGTACAAAGACTGTCAATCAAGATGGCCGTGCCGAAAATGCGTACTGGTCAAACTGTCAAAGTTCAACAAAAAATCAAAGAAGGTAACAAAGAGCGTACTCAGCTTTTTGAAGGCCTTATCATCAAAGTAAACAGCGGCCATGGTGCTGATAAAACCGTTACAGTTCGTAAAATCGTCGACGGGATTGGTGTTGAAAAAATCTTCCCAATCTACAGCCCACTTTTCGCTTTCGAAGTGACTAAACAAGCCAAAGTTCGCCGCGCAAAACTTTACTACATGCGTGACCGTTCTGGTAAATCAGCTAGACTTAAAGAGCAATTCGTTGGTACTCAAGAAATGGAAGATTTTACACCTCCAGTTGTTGATGAACCAGCCGTAGAAGAAGAAATGGTTGAAGAAACATCTCCAGTCGAAGAAGCTCCAGTTGAAGAAGCCAAAGAAGAAAAGAAAGAAGAATAATGGCTCGCCCATTTTTACAAATCGAGAAAAGCCTCTTTAGAAGGGGCTTTTTTGTTGTCGCTGGAATCGACGAAGCCGGCCGCGGCCCTCTCGCCGGACCCGTCGTCTCCGCCGCGGTTATCCTCAAACCCAACGCCAAACTCTCAGGTCTCACCGACAGCAAAAAACTCACGGCGGCCGCCCGCGAAAAACTTTTCCCCCAAATCATCGCCCAAGCTGTCGATTACGCTATCACCTTCGTTCCGCCGCAAGTAATCGATGAAATCAACATCCTTCGCGCCACCCAATTCGCCAATCACCTTTGCCTCCAAAACCTTCAAATTACCCCCGATTTCGTCCTTGTCGACGGCCGCGATCGCCAAATCTTCCCTCATCACTTTTCCACAATCATTAAAGGCGACCTTCTCGTCAAATCGATCGCCGCCGCTTCCATACTAGCAAAAGTCGCCCGTGATCATCTCATGAAACATTACGACCGAACCTACCCAAACTACCAATTTGCCTCACACATGGGCTATGGCACCCGCGCCCACCGTGCTATCATCCAAACAAATGGCCTGACAGAAATCCACCGCCACAGTTTTAAAATCAAAAAGTAAAGGAGGCTTTATGAAAACCGATGAGATACAAGGAAACGACGAGCAACTGCCGGAGCCGTATGAGTCAATACGGCGACAAAGGTGCGAGGAAGTTGACAAAGTAGATCGCGGTTTTCATAAGCCTCGCATAATCGTTTGTGG
The DNA here is from genome assembly GCA_964629065.1 of uncultured Candidatus Peribacteria bacterium. Classification (GTDB taxonomy): domain Bacteria; phylum Patescibacteriota; class Gracilibacteria; order UBA1369; family LOWO2-01-FULL-3; genus CAYORB01. The sequence goes on along the minus strand of CAZVOZ010000004.1, from coordinate 21,866 downwards.
AAATTATGGCGCTGAAAACCTCGGCGACGAACTCATCCTCGCCGGCATCCTTCGCCAAATTCGCGAAATAAGCCCAAAAGCCGAAATCACCGTCCTCAGCGCCAATCCCACACAAACAGCCCAAAAATACCAAGTTACCTCATTGCCCCATTTTCCCGCCGGACTGCGAAGCCTTTTGCGCAAAACAAAAACCGACCTCGCGGATACAGATTTTTTCATTCTCGGCGGTGGGGGACTCTTCGCCAGCCTCACCTTCCGCGCCAACATAATTTGGGCAATCCAAGCCTTCCACGCCCTTCGCCGCAAAATCCCGCTGATCATTTACGGCCAAAGCCTCGAAAATCTCCGCAATCCACTAACAAAACTAATTGTTAAAGCTATTTTCCGCCGCGCCAAACTAATCGCCATGCGCGACCAAAAATCCCGCGACCTCCTCGCCGAAATCGGCATTCGAAGCACCCACCTCATTCCCGACCCCGCCCTCCATCCTGAGCCCTCTAGTTTTCTAGTTTCTAGCTCTCTAGCTATTTTCGCTCTTCGCGGCAATTGCAAAATGGCCAATCACCCCGATTTTGCCACCCACATCCAAAAAGCGATCAAAAAACTCCAAAACCCCCATTTCCTGGCCTTTCAACCAAACGAAGACCTCCCACTCCAAACCAAAATCGCCAACTTACCAGAGACCACCTACGAAGACCTTCCAAAAGCCAAAATCATCATCGCCATGCGCTTGCATTCCATCATCAGCGCAATCAATTACGGCATTCCCTTCCTCGCCCTCGCTTATAGCCCAAAAGTCACCAATTTCCTCAAAAATGCCGGTCTCGAAAACCTCATCACAAAACCAAAAGACCTCGCCAACCGTCTCGAAAACTTCAACCACGAAGCCGCACAACAACAAATCGCCGCATACCAAAAACGCCTCGCCCCCGAAATAGCAGAAGCCAAAGAACTCCTACGCCGACACCTTACTCTTTAGTTCCACGTTCTTCGCTCCAAGTTCCCCCCTCTCTCTTTCATGCAAAGCCAAAACCTCACTCACATTCGCTAAATAACTATTTTGCACCAATTTCGCCGCGTGCGCCAAACTGTCAAAACTCTCGCCACAATCACCCCAAAAACCTTCCAAAAGAGAATATCGCAACGACCCCTCATTCAAATAAAAATTATTCACATCCGTAATCTCCAATTCGCCGCGCCCCGAAGGCTTCAAATCACGAATCACCTCAAAAACCCGCTCGTCATACATATAACATCCCACCACCGCTAAATCCGAAGGCGGCACCTCCGGCTTCTCCAAAATCCCCATAACCTTTCCATCCAAAACCTCCGCAACCCCATAAGCCGAAGGATTCGCCACCGACTTCAAAAAAATCCGCGCCCCCGCATCAACATCATCCTCAAAAGCCCTTACCGCCTCACTAATATCATCTTCAAAAATATTGTCCCCCAAAATAACTAGCATTTTTTCATCGCGCACAAAACTCTCCGCCAAACTCAAAGCCTGCGCAATCCCACCCGCCTCATCTTGCACTTCATATGCGATCTTCAGCCCCAATTCCGCACCCGAACCCAATAATTCCAAAAAACTCCCCGCATGCCCCTTGCCCGACACAATCAACACCTCCGTAATCCCCGCTCGTTTCATCGTATACAGCGGATAATAAATCATCGGCTTATTATAAACCGGCAAAAGATGCTTATTCGTCACCTTCGTCAACGGATGCAACCGACTCCCCGTCCCACCTGCAAGAAGCACTCCTTTCATTTAAACTCGTCAAATATTGCTCGTATTAAACAATAAAATGGTGGGAAATGCAAATTTAGGAATCACTAGAAACGGTTGATGTCTCGTTGAAAATCATTTCCCCTAAAGCTTTATGAATTTCAAACTGATTAACAGGACTTTTGTTCTTAAAACCTAGCATCCTAGAAATATCATACAATCCAAGTTCCAATCCCTTTAAAGTTACTCTAAAACTTGCTCTTCGTCGAAAATTCATTTCTAGCCAGTCATCTAAACAAGAGACCTGAGGGGCAATTGCAACTCTAATTTCTTCGGCGGTCAATTTTTCTAAACATGGCTGGTCTGATCCGTAAATAGCTTTACCTAATTCTAAATGAGCCTCATGACTATAGAGAGGATTTCCCGTCGTGCCGAATATCTTCGCCCAAGATTGAATACCTAATTTTTTTGATCCTACCTGAATTTGTAAAACATCCTTATCTGTCCGAGTCATTAATGCCCAAGTCTGAGCGGTTGGAATTTGCTTTAGAATTGTAGATTTAATCAATTCTTTTGAAGCTCCTTGCAGACAATCATTATCCTCGCCATAAATTTTTCTTCCCAACTCCAAAAAAACCTCCACATTATTCCCCGGCGCGGCTTCTCCCAGGAAACCAAAAATTGTTGAAATAGCTCCTAAACCTAATTTTTCATCTCCAACCGACACTTTAAATGAGCGTCTACTGAGCCTATCCATAGCTACCCATACCTCAGCACTTGGACATTGAGCCAGAATCAAAGCTCTTAATTCTTCAATCGTAATTTCCTTAACTTTTAAACATTCAATGTCATCACCATAAATAGCCCTCCCTAAAGCAAAAAAAGATGTAGTGTCATTCAAAGGATTTATGGATAACCCATATAAAGACGCAATCGCGTTGAGACCTAACTTTTTCCCTCGAAAAATAACTTTGAAGCTATTTCTCTGTGGCGTTCTCATAGCTGCCCATCTCTCAGCACTTGGACATTGAGCCAGAATCATAGCTTTTAATTCTTCAGTCGTAATTCTCTTAACCTCTAAACATTCAATTCCTTCGCCATAAATTACTCTGCCTAGAACTAAATGATCCGCAATTACATTAACCGGATAAAGATTCAGACCAAATGAAGCGGCAACAGCTCTTAAACCATAAAGACCCAACACTCTAAATCGTCCCCTTTCAGGTTTACCCATCTTTGCCCACTCATCAGCACTAGGTACTTGTTGTTTGATATTCTCAATTATTAATACTGTTAGGTCTTTCTCATAATCGTGTAAAGCTGGTTGAAAATCAATCGGCTCATCACCTTTCTCAAAAATATCCCCCAAACTTTCAACGCCTAATCGAGCAAAAGCAGCCACGACGGACAGTGGAGTTTTGCCGCCAGCACCTAACCGAGGAACCCTAGGACGAGAAACAACCGTTTGAGTGTTATAGCCTTCATTAACGCCACTTCCAGTACTGCCCCTTAATTTAAGCCACTCTGTATAAATCACATATGCATACTGCTGTTTCATTGGATCAGTGTTTCTCATTGCTCTACCAACAGGTTGTAAGATTTTTACTGGACTCATTGTCGCTCTTGCCAAGATGACACAGTTCAAAGGCGGAAAATTCCACCCCTCAGCCAGCTTGTCGACGGTAATAATTATGTCAATTTCCCCAGATAACAATTTTTCTTCCGCTTCTTCAAGAGATATGTCAGCTACTTCCCCAGTAATAACTACAGCCTTAAGATGATTTGCATCAGCTGAGGTTTGAAATTTCTTTGCTTCATCAACAGTCGAACAAAACACAGCAGTCCTTAAAGACTTTTCATCTCCCTTCAACGCTTCTTTCAATTGCTTATATTCATTAATTTGCTTTTGATAAATCCCCTCACGGTCTAGAATTTCAGACTCTCTCTCTGGTGAGAAATCCTCTCCTTGATCTGCAAAATCGCTTTCAAAAACCTTACCATCAACGCTCAATAAGCGAATTTTTCTTAAGATCAAAAGCTTAATCAGTTCACCATAAGAAGTTTCATCGATACAGACACCAAAACAATCATCGACACTTTTGTGCGCCAAGTGAGGAGTGGCAGTGAACCCAAGCAAAATATTACCAGCAGTAAGAGCCTGAAGGTCAACAGCTGAAATCACTTCTTGGGTAGCATCGCCCAAAGCTCGATGCGCCTCATCACAAAGAACAAGAGCTCTATCCTTCACTAATTCAGGATTATGCCTTAAACCAGCGTATGTTGTTATCGCAACTTTTTTATCCCTCTCATTTTCGCCTTCGCCAATAATTCCAACATCAGCCTCGCAAAAACCAAGTTGTAGCAATTCACGCCGAGTATGATTCAAAAGATTATTTGTTGGCACTAAAATAATAGTCCTTTGATTTAAAAGTTTAGTAATCATACCCATAAGAACAGTTTTCCCAGCGCCAGTCGGTTGTCGAAAATACCCTCTAGAACCACCGCGTCCCATCTGTTTCAAGAAGTGATAAAAATTGTCCAAAGCTCTAGTTTGGGAAGACCTTAGCTTAGTTTCAGAGGAATCAATCAAGCCCAAATTACTAACAAATTCAACCATTAACATTTGCATTAACTGAATCCTTCTCAAAAACATCAAATCCTCCGGAGAAGTCTCTTCAGCTTCCAAAGCTACTCTAATCCGCTCATTAAAGTGCTCTTCAAGATAAAGAAAATATCTCAAAGCGCCCTGTGCATCCCTATTAAAATCAAAATTAGTTTCAGCCATTTGCACGCAAAAAAGAAACATATTATTACAATATTTTCAGGAAATGTCAAAAAGATTTTCCTCTATTTTCCTTACTTCTTACTTCTTACTTCTTACCCCTCACTTCTTCCCTCACCCCCTCCTCCCACCTCCTCAACGCCGCCAACTTCGTATTCTTCAACGCCGAAAACTTCGGCCTTTTCGCTGGGCGTTTAAATTCCTCTGACGAAACCGGCAAAACCCGCACCGGCATCCCCGCAACCTTAAAAATCTCACAAGCAAAATCATACCAAGAACAAACCCCCGCATTCGTCAAATGATAAATCCCGCTCGCCGCATCCACAAAAACCAAACCATTCAAAACCGCTTCCACCAAATCCCCCGTAAAAGTCGGCGACCCAAATTGGTCATTCACTACCGAAATCTCCTCGCGCTCACGCCCGAGCCCCAACATCGTCGACACAAAATTCTTCCCACCACTTCCAAACAACCACGAAGTCCGCACCACAAACCACTTACCACCACAATCCTCAACCGCCTTTTCACCCGCCAATTTCGTCTCCCCATAAACATTCACCGGCCCCGTCGCATCATCCTCCGCCCAAACCTCCTGCGACTCGCCATCAAAAACATAATCCGTACTAAAATGCACCAACGCCGCCCCAACATCACGGCAACAAAAAGCCAAATTCTTCACCGCCAAATGATTCAACCTCTCCGCCGCCTCCCGCGCCGTCTCAGCATCATCCACCGCCGTATAACCGGTACAATTAATCACAAAATCCGGCCGTTCACGCTCCAAAAAAGCCCGCACTTCCTCAAAATCCTCAATATCCAATTCCGCGCGCGAAGGCGCCAAAACATCACCATCAAAATCTGCCAAAGCAGAAACAAACTCCGATCCCAAAAGCCCACTTTTACCCAACAATAAAATCTTCAATTTCTTGCATTAAATTACTAAACGCCACAATCGAAGCCTCCCCACCCGACCGCAATTTCCATTCCACCCCTCCTTGCTCCATCGACCGTGAACTGACCACCAATCGCAACGGAATCCCAATCAAATCGCTGTCCGCAAACTTCTTCCCCGCGCTCTCGTCGCGATCATCAAACAAAACCTCCACACCCGCCGCCAAAAGCTCCGCATACAAAGCCTCCGCCTTCGCCACCACCGCTTCATCTTTCGCCAAAACCAGCAAATGCACCATAAACGGCGCCACAGCTTTCGGCCACACAATCCCGCGATCATCATGATGCTTCTCTACAATCGTCGCCAAAGTCCGCCCCACCCCAATTCCATAACAACCCATATAATAAGGCCGCGCCTTTCCATCGTCCGCCGTAAACTCCGCGCGCTTCATCAAACTAGAATAATGATAACCCAATTGGAAAATATTCCCCACCTCAATCCCGCGATCCTCACTCAAAACTCCACCAGTCAAAGCCGTAAAACCCGCCTGCGCCATCGCAATATCCGCCTCGATGTCCACTTCAAAATCGCGCCCATAATTCACATTCAAAAGATCGCGATTTTTCACATTTGCTCCACCATAAAAATTCTTTACCGTCTTCAAAGAAAGATCACCCACAACAACCAACTCCACACCCGCCTTCAACCCCTTACGAATCCCCACCGGCGCAATAAACCCCGGTTCCGACCCCAAAGAATCGCGAATCTCCTCAGGTGTCGCCGCTCGCAGCGACAAAGCCTTCACCACCCGCATCAACTTAATCTCATTCACATCATAATCTCCCCGAATCACCGCCAAAATAAATCGCCCCTTATCATCCACCATCATCACATCCTTCAGCTGCTGCCACAAAGGCAAACCATGCAAACTAACCCCATCCTCCATTTTATTCCCGCGCACCGCCTCAACCTCGACCATTTCACTTTCCGCATCGCCCAGATTTTTCTCATCGCGCATAAACAACGCCACATCTTCATGCGCCGAATAACTCTGATCCTCACTGACCAAAAAACGGCTTTCACCCGCTTCCGAAGGCACAATAAATTCATGACAATAATCTCCACCAATATAACCATTGTCCGCTTCCACCACCAACGCCGGAATCTCCAACCGCTCAAACACACGACCATAAGCCTCCCACATCTTCCGATATTCCAACAAAAAGTCCTCCTCCGAAGCATGAAACGAATAAGCATCCTTCATAATAAACTCTCTCACGCGCAAAAGCCCACCACGCGCCCGCATCTCATCACGAAACTTCAACGAAAACTGATAAACATTAAACGGCAAATCCTTATAACTCACTTGAAACTTCCGCACTACATCCACAAACATCTCCTCCGCCGTCCCACCCAACGCAAACTTCGCCCCGCGCCGATCCTCAATCTGCATCAACTCAAAACCCGCCGCATTATCCCGATTCGTCTCTTGCCATAGCTCCAAAGGATGCAAAACCGGCGCCAACATCTCCTGCGCCCCCGCCCCGTCCATTTCCTCACGAATCAACCCAATCAATTTCTCTTGCACACGCTGCCCCAAAGGCAAAAAGAAATACCGCCCCGCCACCGACTCACGAATAAAACCCGCTTGAAACAGCAACTTATGCGAAACCGAACTCGCATCCGCCGGCATCTCCTTCACCGTCTTCCCAAAAAACTTCGAATATCTCATACATTAATTTAAATAACTTCAGTTCTGATCTTACTACACAAAATAGTATGAACAAAACCCTATTAATCCAACAAAGCTAAAATCAACCCAGCTATTGACGAAAAAATTTTTAATGTTACCATCAAAAACTACAATATAATTGAAACCTATGCCCTCTAAGAATGATTCACGAGAATTGTTAGATATAGCAAATCAAATCCTTCCTCCAACTTTAGATTTTCAGCAAGCTCTTACTGCTGCTGGAATGATTGGAAAAGATACTCTCCGCCAAATTCAAGCAACTCAACAAGAACAACATAGCAATGCACTGCCAATTGCAGTCGGTAACCCTCCTGAATTTAGCAATCGACAAGCAACAGCACAAGAAATGATTGATAGAGGATTCAGTATAGTTTCTCCTGCGCAAGCAATTGATATGTCTAATTTAGATAATCTAGAAGGAGGAATCACTCCTGAATTATTCCAAAATCTTTTCTTACAAGTAGCCGAGCCGAGAGTTTACCCTTCAAGGGAGTCAAGTCCGCATCTTGATGACGATCAAAGAACGGAACTTACATATATTGACCCTGATATATTCCCAGAAACCACAATACGTCATCTTGCTGATGTTTCTATTCATAAAACTAGACTAGCAAAATGGCTAATTCAAAATCGAGATTATACGGGAAGTTCTCATTTTGCTTTAGTTAGAGATCCTGATACTCGAGTTCCTGGAATAGCAACTGTGGTGGTGAGTGGATTTACTGCTTCTATGAATGAATGGCAAAATGATCCAAAAATTATGTGGCAGAGCCCTCAAGCTCAAAGAATTGTAACATTACAAAAACCAACCCCAGATCAAATTACAGCCCTAATTCGAGATGGTGCCAAATTCAGCGTCAGAAAAGTTTTAGCAAAAATCCCTCCCTACAGAAAACAGTAAGGCTTTAGCTTGCTAATTCCTTGTTGCCGAAAGCGGCGTCGCACTAACCTTCTTATGCTTCCTTTCCTCCAATCGATCCATCAAATGCTCCGCCCAAGCAGCATTCTCCTCATACCACTTAAAAGTTTGCTCAATCCCTTCGGCAAAAGTCACCGACGGCTCCCAACCCAACTCCCGCTTCATCTTCGAAGCATCAATCGCATACCGCCGATCATGCGCCGCCCGATCATTCACATAAGTAATCAAACTCTCATCCTTGCCAAAAAATTCCAACAAGAACTTCGTAATCTCCAAATTCGTCTTTTCATTATTCCCACCAATATTATAAACCTCACCAAGTCGCCCGCGCTCCACAATCAAATCAATCGCTTTGCAATGATCCAAAACATACAGCCAATCGCGCACATTTTGCCCATCGCCATAAACCGGCACCGATTTCCCTTCACTAATCAAACGGAAAAAATAGGGGATTAACTTCTCCGGAAATTGATACGGCCCATAATTATTCGAACAACGACTAATCGTCACCGCCATTTGATAAGTCTCAAAATAACTCCGCACCAACAAATCCGCCGAAGCCTTCGTCGCCGCATACGGACAATTCGGCGCTAGGGGAGTGTCCTCGTGAAACAAATCCGTCGAACCCGTCCCCAAATCACCATAAACCTCATCCGTTGAAACCTGATGGTATCGCTTCACGCCAGTATCCTTCGCCGCTTCCAATAAATTATGCGTCCCCACCACATTCGTCATCACAAAAATACTCGGCGCCTCAATACTGCGATCCACATGCGTCTCCGCCGCAAAATTCACCACCACATCAAACTTCTCCGCCACAAACAATTGCTCAATAAAATCCTTATCCGCAATATCACCTTCCACAAACTTAAACCGCGAACTATCCAACAAACCGGCCAAATTCTCCAAATTACCCGCATAAGTCAATTTATCCAATACCACAATTTCATCATTCACATAATTCTCAAACCGAAAATGCGCATAATTCGATCCAATAAATCCCGCGCCACCCGTAATTAAAACTTTCATCCTTTGCGATAATTAATAAACTCCTCTAAATCATAAATGTAATCTTCCGGATTATAATTCACCGACGACACCGCCATCAAGACACAATCCGCCGAAAAATCATAAAAATCCCGAAAATAATCCCCCTCCATCAAAACCGCCTCACTCGGCCCATTTAACTCAAACTCCTCCCACTTCGCGCCATCATGAAACTTGCACTTCAAACTTCCCTTCATACAAACATAAAACTTCTTCTCATTCTTCACACAATGATGCCCGCGCGGCGCCGTAATATCCGTCAAATAATAAATCCGCCGCGGCTCCCACTGAATATAATCCTTCAGCTCCACCGCCGTCAGCGCCCCCCGCTCATCCGTAAATGTTTTGAAAGTCAGTCTTTTTAACATGATGGGATAGTAGCACAAAAAACTGTGATTCAAAAGAGACAAGCCAATAGAGAATAAAAAAAGTTTGCAAATTGTGAATTATAAGATAAAGTTAGGATATAGCAAGTAACAATATTTAAAAATGCCAGAAAGTAAAGAAGTAGGAAAGTTTAGTACAAACCTGAGAGCGAATGGATTGGTGCACATGGCAGAAGACTGGGGATGTACAATGAGTTTAATTGCAATTGGTGGAGCAGTTGATCTCGAAACTACAAACTGGGTTATTGGTAGAATATCTAAAGAATTAGTGGATCAAATAGTCGCAGCACTTAAACTCAGAAGCTACGAGTTTACTCCAGATGTTTCCTAACCCTTTTCTCTCCAACCTTGCTTTAGTAATAGGCCTCACATGTGAGGCCTATTTTCAGCCTTTCGTACATGTTAGAAAGGCTGAATTGTAAAGCGGTTGGAAGAAAAGAAATTAGGAAACAACTCGTTCTCGTTTCTCCTCCTTATACGCCAACAAAATATCGCCCGGTTCCGGCGTAA
>CAZVOZ010000004.1:8123-11751 GCA_964629065.1 uncultured Candidatus Peribacteria bacterium | reverse complement strand
CGTTCTCGTTTCTCCTCCTTATACGCCAACAAAATATCGCCCGGTTCCGGCGTAATATCGCCAATAAATTGAATCCCACATTCATTGCCCTCTTTCATTTCCGCCACCACATCATCGCCCTTGCGCAAACTATCAATCACGCCATTGCCAACCACATTATCCTCATCTTCCGCATTGCGCCCACGAATCACGCGCACTTTTGCCTTATTTTCAATCTTCCCGCCATTCACACGCGCCCCAAGAATCACTTTATTCTTCTTCGTCAAGAAAATCTGGCGCACTTCCGCACGACCAAGCACCACTTCCACAATTTCCGGCTCAAGCAACCCGCTCAAATACTTCTTCGTATCTTCCAAAAGATCATAAATCACTTTGTAAAATTTCACTTCCACCCCTTCGCGTTCCGCCAATTTCAAAACATTTGGCGAATCAAAATCACTATGAAAACCGACCACCAAAGCCTTACTCGCGCTCGCCATCATAATATCCGAATCGTTGATCCGCCCCACGCCGCTGTGAATAATCTTCACCGCCACTTCTTCATCCTTAATCTTCGCTACCGATTGTTTAATCGCTTCCAAAGAACCCTTCATGTCAGCCTTAATAATCAACTTCAAAATTTGTTCCGAACGAATATGCGAAATCAACAAATTGCTCGCCGACATATGTTCCACTGCCTCCGCCTTATTGATCAAAGAAATCTCTTCCGCCTTCTCCCGCGCAATCTTCTCGCTCGCCACCACTTGCAAAACATCGCCACTCTTCGGCGTCTTATCAAACCCCGCCACGAACACCGGCCGTGAAGGCTCCGCCTCTTTCACTGCTTTCCCATTATGATCACGCATTAATTTCACACGCCCATAAGTATCGCCAACGATAAAATTATCCGGCACGCGCAAAGTTCCCGTATTCACCAAGATCGTCGCCACCGGCCCAAGACTGTGATCCAAATGTGCTTCAATCACCGTTCCCACCGCTTCACGATTTGGATTCGCCTTCAAATTCTCCATTTCCGCCGTCAAAATCACCATATCCAAAAGCGCATCAATCCCTTCACCCTTCAAAGCCGAAACCGGCACAATAATCGTCGAACCGCCCCAGTCTTCCGGCTGCAAACCCATTTCTGACAACTCAGCCTTCAATTTTTCCAAATTCGCCTCCGGCTTATCGATCTTATTCGCCGCCACAATAATTGGCACACCCGCCTCTTTCGCGTGATTGTAAGCCTCAATTGTTTGTGGCTTAATTCCTTCATCCGCCGCCACCACCAAAATCGCAATATCTGTCACCTTCGCGCCACGCGCCCGCATCGAAGTAAACGCTTCATGCCCTGGCGTATCTAAAAAAGTAATCAATTTACCTTTTTTATGCACTTGATAAGCACCAATATGCTGCGTAATACCACCAGCTTCGCCCGAAACCACATCCGCCTCGCGAATCGCATCCAACAATTTCGTTTTTCCATGATCGACATGCCCCATCACACAAACCACCGCCGGCCTTTCCACTAACAACGAAACATCATCTTCCTTAATCAAATTACTCACATCACCAGACATCAAATCCTCAATCGCCGCCACCGCGCGAATTCTCTTAATCTTTACACCCAAATCTTCCGCAATTACTTGCGCCGTATCAAAATCAATTTGCTGATTAATATTCGCCAAAATCCCATTCTTCATCAATTCCCCAATCACTTTCGCCGCCTTAATTCCTGTTTTTTCCGCAAACTCCTTCACCGAAATAAAATCGCCAATCTCAATACTACCATCAGCTGCTCTCACCACTTCCACTACAACCTCTTCCTTTTTCTTCTTCTCTTCCTTACCCGCCGTCTTCTTTCTTTGTGATTTCACAATCTCTCTTTCCCGCTCTTCCGCAATCAATTCATCATAAATTTCCGCAATATCACCACTCTCTTCACTCGCCGAAAGCTCTTCAAAAACCAAATCCGCCACTTCTTGATCAACATTCTTCGCTCGTGGCGAAACTTCAAAACCAAGTTCCGCTAATTTCTCGCGCAAAACACTTTGCTCGATTCCCAATTTTTCCGCCAAATCACTAATTTTCATCGCCATATAAAAGCAGGGCTAGTTTAAGCCCTGCTATACTACGGAAAACCGCCACTAAAGTAAACCTATTCTTCTTCCTCTTCATCCTTTGATTCTTCCTTCTTCGCCTTCTTCTCTTCTTTCTCCGCTTTTTTCGCCGCTTCCACGATCGATTCATCCTTCATCGCACGAACAGAAAGACCTACACGATGATCATCTGGATCGATCACAATAATCTTCGCTTCGATCTCATCACCAACCTTCAAGATCTCTGAAAGATCCGCTGATTCATCAGTCGAAACTTCGCTCACATGAATCAAACCATTAATATCTTCATCCAACTTCACAAACGCGCCAAATGGCGTCACGCGATTTACAATCCCTTTCACAGTCGTTCCAACTTGATATTTTTGCGCTGCCTCCACCCATGGATCGGCCATCAATCTCTTCATAGAAAGACTAATCTTGTCGTTATCTTTTCCAATCACCAACACATCCACTTCATCACCCAATTTACCAAAATCGTTTGGATCCTTCACATGACCCCACGCAATTTCCGAAATATGCACCAACCCTTCCAAACCATTGAAAGTAACGAAAATCCCGAAATTCACAATCCCGCTGATTTTCCCCTTCAACTTTTGACCAACATCAAGTTTATCCAAAGCTCCCTTGCGTTGTTCAGATTCTGCAGCGCGTTCTGAAAGAATCAACTTGCCGCCTTCACGATCCAAATTGATAATCTTCACTTCCAACGGAATACCAATCAACTTCTGCAAGCGCGCCAAAATCTGATTGCTATCCGCACCATTCACGCGTGGATAATGCAAAGGCGCCAATTGAGAAACCGGAATAAAGCCCTTAATCCCATCAATGCTCAATAGAAGACCACCCTTATTCGCTTCAGTCGCCTTCACTTCAATCACTTTACCAGAATCATAAGCCTCCACAAATTTACTCCAAGTCTTCTTTTGGCTCGCTTTACGCAAAGAAAGCACCACAAGCCCGTCGTCGTTTTCTTCTTCAAGGATATAAGCCGAAACCGTATCACCTGGCTCAATTGTCTTCAAAGTTCCCGCGCTATCATGCGCTTCTTGACCTGTAATAATCCCAGTCGCCAAGCCACCAAGATCCACAAGTACCTTATTTTTAAAGATTGCAATTACCGTACCTTCCACCAATAACCCAGGAACCGGCAATGCCAAATCCCCCTCAGCCTCAAGAAGCTGATCCATTAGAGCTGATCCGCCCGTATTTTTTTTAGTAGCCATAAAAAGAAATGCAAGAGTTTAAATAATAAATTTTCTCAATCAATGTTGCCCTCTTACAAATAGCGAACATCGAAACTAAAGTAACGCGATTATAAGAATAACCGCGCCACCCGTCAACTAAAACTTTTAACTTTTAACTCTTAACTTTTCAAACCCCACATCCTTTTCACCCTTTTTCACAATCTTCACCGTATCACCGTCCACAAAATCCCCATCGAGATATTTGCCCGTTAGCGGATCTTCCACTAACTCTTGCAAAGCTCGACGCACCGGCCGCGCACCATACTTCGGATCAAAACCCGCCTT
>CAZVOZ010000004.1:2288-8023 GCA_964629065.1 uncultured Candidatus Peribacteria bacterium | reverse complement strand
AACATATTAAAGACATCTGGATGCGCCTTTTCGATCTCATCAAACAAAATCACACTATAAGGCTTCCGTCGCACTGCTTCCGTCAACTGCCCACCTTCTTCATAACCAACATAGCCCGCCGTCGCACCAACAAGCCGTGAAGTATTATGCCTTTCCATAAACTCACTCATGTCGATCTTAATCAACGCTTCCGGATCATTATAAACTTCTTCGGCAATTGCTTTCACTAATTCCGTTTTACCCACACCCGTCGGACCCATAAAAATAAATGAACCAATCGGCCTTTTTTCATCGGCAAAACCCGCGCGCGACCTTCGAATCGCTTTCGCAATCGCTTCAACCGCTTCATCTTGACCAATAATTCGCTTTTTCAAAGAAACTTCCAACAGCTTCAAACGATCAATATCGTCTTTCAAAAGCTTCGTCGCCGGAATTCCCGTCATCGAAGCGATCACCGCCGCGACATGATCATCCGTCAATTGTTTCCGTTTCGCTCGTGGCACTTTCACCACGCGTTGCTCCTCAATTTGCTTCATCATTTCCAATTCTTGATTGCGCAAATCCGCAGCCTTTTCGTAATTTTGCGCCGCCACCGCTTCCTCCTTTTTCTTTGTAATTGCCGACAATTTGCCTTGCAACTTCTTGATCTTATCAACATTCACTTTCGACTTAATCCGCAATTTTGCACAAGCCTCATCAATCAAATCAATCGCCTTATCTGGCAAAAAGCGATCGGAAATATAGCGTTTTGACAATTCCACCGCCGCATCCAAAGCCTCATCCGTAATCAAAAGCCCATGATGCTCTTCAAACGCTTCGCGCAAACCACGCACAATCGCCAAAGCATCCTTCGCATTCGGCTCCTTCACCGTCACCGGCTGAAACCTTCGATCCAAAGCCGCATCCTTCTGAATATTCTTTCGATACTCATCCGTCGTCGTCGCACCAAGTACTTGTACTTTTCCACGCGACAAAGCCGGTTTCAAAATATTCGCCGCATCCAAACTACCTTCGGCACTTCCTGCGCCAACTACCGTATGCAACTCATCAATAAACAAAATCACATTATCCGCCAAAGTCGCTTCCTCAATAATTTGCTTCATCCTTTCTTCAAATTCCCCACGATACTTCGTCCCAGCAACTACCGAAGCCACCGAAACCGAAAGTAATCTCTTATCCAACATATTTTCCGGCACTTGCTCCGAAGCAATTGCCAAAGCCAAACCTTCCGCCACAGCCGTTTTCCCAACGCCTGCTTCACCAATCAATACCGGATTATTTTTCGTTTTTCGTGACAGAATACTAATCACGCGCTCAATTTCCACTTCGCGCCCAATCACTGGATCCAACTTTCCAGCCTTCGCTTCTTCCACTAAATCGCTAGAGAAATAATCCAAAGCCGGCGTATCGCTCGACTTTTGCTTTTTATCTTCCTTTTCCGGCGCGCCACTCTTCTTCGCATAAGGAGCATTCTTATTCCCGCCTTGCATTCCCAGCACACCTTGCAAACCATTCAAGAAAAATTCAATCGGATTTACTGGCGGCTGTTGCCCCTCTTTTGGCGCTTCAGCTACACTCGTATTGTTAGGCTGACCATCAGTCATATTCCGCGCGCGCTCAAAAATTTCCAAAATTTGTTCCTTCACATCGGCAGGGGAGACCTTCATATTTTCCAAAATCACCGTCGCCGCCGTATTCGCTTGGCCAACCAACGAATACAACAAATGCTCCGTCCCAATAAACGAATGCCCATATTCATGTGCTACTTTCACCGCCCCCTCGATAATCTCTTTCGCAAAACCACTCAATCCACCAACCGTTCCTGCCTTTGCCGGCGCACTCGCGCGCCCAACCGTCTTCAACACCAAATAAACATTATCCAAAGAAACCCCAAAATTCAGCAAAATCGACGCACCCAAAGAATTTTCCTGTGCCAAGATCCCGATCAAAATATGTTCCGTCCCGACATAATTCAGCTGCGCTTCACGCGCTTTCTCTTGCGCCACCACCAAAGCCTGCTTCGCTTCCCTTGTAAACTTATTGAAATGATCTGGTCGTTCGTTCATATTAATTTTTATTTAATTCTGGAAATTATAGCACAAAACCTTCTTATTAAGAACGCTCCTAAGCCATTTCAGCTTTACACATTATAAAAGATGGTTTTATAACTTAGCACTTACTAATATAGAGTGCTAAAAACTACTAGTCAAGTACAACCAAAGAACCGGCAATCGCCAACATCAAATCTCTATAGTCGCCGTCGCCCTTCAAACGAAAAGTCATGCCTCCTAAAGCGGTATAAACGCTTCCCCCCGAAATCACTACTTGGTTACCACCAACTTTCAACATCTCGCCATTTGGCATCACATCACCACTCAAAACATCCAACACAATCAACACATTACCATCTTCTACCACTTCATCGCTAAAACTATAACGATGCAAAACTCCCGCCTCACCCGCTTTTGAACCAGAATAATACCAATCGTCCGGATAAGCTCCGCGGAAAGCAAAAGGCAAACTCTCAAAAACACTATTCAATTCATAATCCAACTCAATCTCTGCCGCCTCCGCCTCCTCCTCATGCCCCAAATCAAAAGTTGTAAAAGCAAATCCAGAAACCATTTCATTAAAAACCCGCATACCCTCATCGCTCACGCCAGCAGTCACAATCTCATAAATCAAACCTGAGCGATATAAAATATAACGCAAATCATCACCATCCTCTAACTTCGCCGCCTCATAACCTTCCTGACCAACATATACAATCATGTCCTCCGTCAGATTTTCCCCAATTGTATAAAAATAAGCCTCCAACGCTGTGTCCACCGAACCATCCTCAAAAGTCGTTGGCGTATAAGGAAAAAGCCCCTGCATCACAGCAATCTCTTCACCCTCTTCATTTACAAAAGAAACTACCGACCCACCTTCATCAATTTCCCAACCACTAAAATAGGGGATTTCAAAGCCCAACTCTTCGTTTACATAAACACTCTTCCTTCCAAGTTCCGATTCCTCGCCATTCAGGGAGATCACCTTCAAATCAGTTACCTGAAAAACCTCATCAGTATTAAAAGCCCCCTCAATCTTCACTAAATTTCCTAAATAATCCTTCTTCGACAAATTCAAATCCAAGCTACGCAATGGTACAACCTCGCCATCCTCAGTCGTCAATAAATGTGTCCCCAGATAATCATCATTCCCTCTTTGCAACTCCAAAACACCTTCGAAAGTGTCTGTCGGCATCTTGTCCACCTCCAAACCATCCCCACCGCCACAAGCAGTAAAAGTAAGGCTCAAAGCCAAAATCGCCCCAAGCACCTTATTGTTTTTCATAAACAAAATTACAGTTGGCCGAATTATACAGAAGCAACTTTCAAATTACAACTTAACTAACATGACTCCTCGCCAAATCTGTCACCACTCTTCCGCGCGGCGTCCTTTGCAACAAACCCTGCTGGATCAAAAACGGCTCATAAATATCCTCTAAAGTCGCTTGTTCCTCATTTAAAGCCGCCGACAAAGTATTCAACCCCACCGGGCCACCATCAAATTTATCGATCATTAAGCGCAAAATCTCCCGATCTGCTTGATCCAAGCCCAATTCATCAATCCCTAAAGCCCCCAAAGTCTCATTCAAAATCCCTCGACTGATTCGCGAATCGTTGTGTACATCAGCAAAATCCCGCACTCTTCGGAGCAACCTATTAGCAATCCGCGGCGTCCGCCGACAAGACCGCGCCAATTCCAAAGCCAACTCATCATCCAAATCCACGCCCAAAATCCGACTCGACCGCATCAAAATCTGCTTAATCTCCACCGGCTCATAGCCTTGCAACTTAAACACACTGCCAAAACGATCACGCAAAGGCGACGAAATCATACTCAACTTCGTCGTCGCACCGACCAAAGTAAATCGCGGCAAAGCAATCCTCACCGTTCGCGCCGCCGGCCCTTTCCCCAAAACAATATCCAACGCAAAATCCTCCATCGCCGAATACAAAACTTCCTCCACAATCGGCTTCAAACGATGAATCTCATCAATAAACAAAATATCATTCGCCTCCAAATTCGACAAAATCGAAGCCAAATCACCACTCTTCTCCAATGCCGGCCCCGCCGTCACCCGTAAATTCACCCCAAACTCCTTCGCCACAATCGCCGCCAAAGTCGTCTTCCCCAGCCCTGGCGCACCATGCAACAACAAATGATCCAAAGGCTCTTCCCTCTTCTTCGCCGCTTGCATCGCCACCGCCAAATTATCCTTAATCAAATCCTGCCCAATATATTCCGCAAAAGAAAGCGGCCGCAAACGATTTTCATATTGCTCCTCAAAACCCAAAACCTCCCCACCCAAAATCGCCTCATTTTCCTCTCGCTCAATCATTTTAATGATGTCTTACACTATAAATAAATTGCCTAATTCCTTCTGGATTTGGAGCATCTTCAAAAAGCAAAGTCACATGCGACGACGCCGTCTCCACGCGAATCATGCCATAATCCAAAGCCTTAAAATAAGACAAAATTCCTTTCTCTGCCGTACGCACATCCTGAATATCCGACAACATCGCCTCAGACTCACTACGCACCGTCAAATACTTCCAATCAATCTGATAAATTCGCATATTTGTCACCACCAAACGATCCAACCAAAAAATAATCGACTGATAAATCACCACCAAAGAAAACACCGCCAACACAATCACATGCGCCCAAACAGAAACCTCCGTAGACAAACTATCTTGAAATAAAAACAACAAAAAGAAAAAAGGCAACGCTCCACCAATCACTTTCATAATATTCCAAACAAACGGCGTCGGATGATGATGATAAATCCGCAAAATTTTCTCACCTTCCCTTAAATGCATACAAAAGTTAAAATCAAATTCTAACGCATTCTACCTCATGTCAAACAATTTACAAGCCGCACCTTGGAGCCTCAAAGACCTATCAGTCATCCTCGTGCTCACCACAATTCTTGCTGTCGCAACTACCTTCGCCACCCTCAAATTCTTCCCTCGCATCGCCAACCTTAACGAAAGCCACCTCCTCCTCATCACCTTTATCGCGCAATGGCTGATATTCCTCACGCCACTCTTAATCTTCACCGCCAAAAAACACCGCCTCGAATTCGCCCACTTCGCCATCAACAAAATCGCCATCAAAAGTTGTATTAAACAAGCCGTCTTCGCCTATTTACTCTACATCGCCATCGCTCTTGCCGTCGTTACATTAAAAGAAACATTCCACATCCCCATCCCAGGATTCGGCGAACAAGCCATCTTCCAAGACCTCGGCGAAATCAAACAAAACGCCTTCGCCATGCTATTTATCGTCAGCTTCCTCGCACCAATCCTCGAAGAAATCTTCTTCCGCGGCTTCATCCTCCGCACCCTCGCCAACAAAATGCCCACCATCCTCGCCAGCATCCTCACCGCCGCAATTTTCTCACTCCTCCATTATCCTTGGCAAAGCTTCGGCCAAATCCTCCTCATCGGCCTCATCCTCAACCATCTCACCATCCGCAACAACTCCGTCCTCCCCGGCGTCGCCTTCCACATCCTCAACAACACCATTGCCTTTGCAATTTTACTTAATATGTGACAAAATTTCCAAGTTCTAATCTGTAAGTTCTAAGTTGTAATTTGTCTATCAAATGCCCGAGTAGCTCAGTGGATAGAGCAGAAGCCTTCTAAGCTTAAGGTCGCAGGTTCGATTCCTGCCTCGGGTACCAA
>CAZVOZ010000004.1:0-2188 GCA_964629065.1 uncultured Candidatus Peribacteria bacterium | reverse complement strand
TGATATATCGCCTCCGCCACTTCTCCGCGACTCATCGCTTCTGATGGCTCTGTATCACGAGAGACAATTCCCATTTTCACCACCTTATCCATATAAGGCCCATACCAAGGCCCGCTTCCCGCAACCTCCACTTCCACATCCAAAGCCGCCAACAACATTTTGAAAAACTCCGCTTGATTCACTTCCTTATTTGGCTCCAATTTTCCTTTATCCGTACCCGTAATCACGCCTTCCTTATAAAGTGTATAAACATAATCTCGATACCAAGCGCCCTCTTCCGCATCAGGAAAAGGATAATCCGTCGGCGCACTCTGCAATTCCAACTTCGCCGCTAAGACAATAAACTTCGCCGCTTCCACTTTTGACAAAGTCTTGCTTGGCTTATAACTCCCATCATCATAACCTTTGATAATTCCTTGCGCGCGCAAACTACCAATCGATTTATAAAAACGACTCGCCGGCAAAACATCCGAAAACCCACCACCTTCACCCGCCGAAATCGCAAACTTTGGCGATTCAAATTCCTCACCTCCAATCACCGCCACCAAACGATCCGTCCCACTCTTCAAATTCTTCAATTCCCCACGCAAAATACCTTCACCATCAAAATCACTCACCGACAACAACGCCGGACTCGCCGTAAAATTTCCCGACTTTGATTTCAATAACATCTCACCACTAAATGACGACGGAAACCTCTCCCCAAACTGATCCGTCAAAAAAACTACAAACTCCGCACTTTCATTTTGCTCATATTGCTGCTCCATATCAAACCGCACCTCCATCACCCTTTCCACCGCCACCGGCTCCGCAACTTCCACTACTTCAGCAATTTCTTCGACCTCCTCTAGTTCTCTAGTTTCTAGTTCACTAGTTATATCTTCAACATACGAAGTCGTTACCTCCTCACTCTTACTTGTAATCTCTAATTCGTAATCTGTAATCTGTGTTTCATCAAGATACTTCTGCACATAATTCATCGGATGAACCGTTGTATCTACCGCCTTCTCTTTACCTAAACCTGCATTAATCGCTCCAAAAAAATCCAACCCCGCATCACTCGCTTCTTGCCAAGTAAACGGCCAAAACGGATGCCACGGCGCACTATCCGTATCTAATTGAAAATGCAAATGCGGCGTCGTCGCCGTCCCAGTCTTTCCCGAAAGCCCAATTCTTTGCCCCTTCTTTACAATGTCGCCCACGCTCACCAAAGTATCACCCAAATGCGAATACGAAGAATGCAAAGTCACCCGCGCACTCGCATTATCCAGCGACGGCACATCATTATGTTGCACCACAATATGATAACCAAAACCACTATTCAAACGCGAAACCTTCGTCACCACACCATTCGCAATCGACATAATCGGCGTATCCACAGGAATCTTAATATCTACCGCCGCATGCGAACCAGCATGCTCATGACCATCCATTTTATAATTCCCCATATATGGCACCGAATAAGTAATCTTCGCATTTCGAATCTTATTCGCCTCATTATCGGTCCAAGAAAGCCCATCCGTACTCTTTACTAAAACCGCAGGATCATAAAAGGGGATTGCCACCAACTTATCGCTCGGCAACTCCGTGTACTTCATTTTCCGCTCCGCCTCCGTCAATTTCGCATAATTCGGCACTAACTCAATCGGATAAACCGTCCCATCAAACGCCGCATGCTCCGGCAAATTCAAAACACTCGCCCGATACAAAAACGCCTTCAAATCAACAAAATAAATCAAACCTGAAAAAATCGTCAGCACAACCGACAATACTACCGCTTTTCTGTAAACCTGCATTACTGCTTGAGACATATTTGTTTTTATTTTTTTGAAATTATATAATCATACCCTAAAACAGACCCAAAATCAATGCTTGAACAGATCAAAAACACTATAAAAGACGGCGGCATGCTTTACCTTTACGGCGAAATCGGCGCCGGCAAAACCACCCTCGTCAAACAAATCGCCGAAACCTTCGGCCTCGACCCCGTCAAAATCAAAAGCCCCACCTACACCTACTACCGCAAATACACACTCGCGCCCGACCAAGACTTCTACCACTTCGACCTCTACCGCCTCGAACACCCCGACGACAAACTCCTCGGCGAAATCACCGAAATCCTCCAAAACCCCAAAAACATCCTCGCCATCGAATGGCCAAATCAACTTGCGGCGCATTTGCCGGAGGC
>CAZVOZ010000003.1:32897-42009 GCA_964629065.1 uncultured Candidatus Peribacteria bacterium | reverse complement strand
AAAGTGATCTTCGTGAGAAGGTTGAGTTTTTGGTGTTCTCCGGCTTCGATTTCCAATTTCATTTAGGCAAAGTAAGAAACGGCGTTCTGGAATATCTTAAGTCCGAGGCCTGTTTCTGGCAAATCTTTTCCTTCGCGGAGGAGTTTTTCTTTTTCCATTTGCCAATTATGAAGGTTGGTAAAATGGTTGTAGCGTTCGGGATGGGGCATCAATCCGAGGATGCGGCCGGAAGGGTCGCAGATGCCGGCGATGTCTTCCATGGCGCCGTTTGGGTTGATCGGATAGACGCCGTTGGCGAGGTTGCCTTCGATGTCGCAGTAGCGGAGGGCGATTTGGTCGTTTTGTTTGAGGATTTCGAGGGTTTGGGGTTCGCAGTAGAAATTGCCTTCGCCGTGGGCGATGGGGATGGGCATGCGGTCGATGTCTTTGAGCCAGATGCATTTTTGGCTTTGGGTTTTGACATTGACCCAGCGGCATTCGTAGCGGGCTTGTTTGTTGTGCATGAGGGCGGCTTGTCTCTCACCGTATTTTTCGTCGATAGCGGGGACGAGGCCGAGGTTGGTGATCATTTGAAAGCCATTGCAGATGCCGATGATGAGTTTGTCGCTCTTGGCGAAGTCGAGGATTTGGTCGCGGATGTTGTTGTAGATTTTGTTGGCCATGGCGTTGCCGGAGCCGGTGTCGTCGCCGTAGGAAAAGCCGCCGGGGAAAGCTAATATTTGGAAGTCGGAGAGTTTGTAATCGCCGGCGATGAGGTCGTTGATGTGGACGATTTGGGCGGTGGCGCCGGCTTGGTTGAAGCAGAATGCGGTTTCTTCTTCGCAGTTGATGCCGTAGCCGGTGAGGATTAATGCTTTGGGATTCATTTAATAGTCTTTAAAGGTTTTTTTGTAGGCGTTGGTGAGTTGTTCGACGGTGAGGTTGAGGATTTCTTGGCCTTGTTTGCTGGTGATTTTGAGGGTTTGGTCGTCGGTGACTTGGCCGATTTGGGCGATTGGTTGCCCTTGGAAGAGTTGTTCGAAGGCTTCTTTGTTTTGCGGTGCGACGGTGACGAGGAAGCGTGATTGGCTTTCGGAGAAGAGGATTTCGTCGTTGCGTTCTAATGTTGTGGCGATTTTGGCGAGGTCGATGTGGAGGCCGAGTTGGCCGGCGATGGACATTTTGCTGATTGCGGCGGCAAGTCCGCCGATGGATGGGCTGATGGCGGAGGCGATGAGGCGGTTTTCGGTGGCTTGGTTGAAGCGTTTGTAGAGTTCGATTGCTTTTGGGGCGTTGACTTGAGGGACTTTGTTGCCGATGGCGTTGTGCATGGCGTAATATTCGCTGCCGCCGAGTTCTTGGTGGGTGTCGCCGAGGAGGTAGATCAAGTCGCCAGGGAGTTTGGCATCGAGGGAGACGGATTTGGTGACATCGTTGATGACGGCGATGGCGGAAATGAGGAGTGTGGGTTTGATGGAGATTTTGACGGGTTGGCCGTTGGCGTCGAAGCCTTTGAAGTCGTTGAACATGGAGTCTTTGCCGGAAATGTATGGAGTTTCGTAGGCGACGGCGTAGTCGTAGCAAGCTTGGAGCGAAGCCTTTAATTGGCCGAGGCGTTCGGGTTCGTTAGAGCTGCACCAGCAATAATTGTCCATGATTGCGAGGTGGTCGAGGGGGCCGCCGACGGCGATGACATTGCGGATGGCGGTGTCGATGGCGCAGGCGCTCATGTGATAGGTGTCGATTTCGGAATAGTTTGGGTTGATGCCTTGGGAGCAAACGACGCCTTTTTTGCTGTCGAGTAGGGGACGGGTGACGGATGCAACGCCGTTGACGCGGCCGCGGCCTTGGAGAGGGCCGATAACGGCGCCACCTTGGACGCTGTGGTCGTATTGTTTGGAGATGAATTCGAAGCTGGCGATGTTGGGGCGAGCGAGGAGGGTAGTGAAAGTTTCGTTGAGGTTTGTGGGTTCTTGGAATGTTGGTTCGGCGTGGGTTGGTTTGGTGTAAGTGGTGGTGAGTTGTTTTTTTGGCAAGCCGTTGTGGAGGAATTCCATTTGGATGTCCATGATCGGGGCGTTGTCATATTTGACGACGCAGCGGCCGCTATTGGTGAATTTGCCGAGGACGGAGACTTCGACGCCGCGTTTGGCCATGAGTTGTTGGAATTGGGCGAGTTTGTCGTCGGGAACGGCGAGGGTCATGCGTTCTTGGGATTCGCTGATCCAGATTTTCCATGGTTCGAGGTTGGGGTATTTTAATGGAACTTTGTTGAGGTCGACTTCGCAGCCGCCGCATTCTTTGGCCATTTCGGCGATGGAGCAGGAGATGCCGCCGGCGCCGCAATCGGTGATCGAGCTGTAGAGTTCGAGGTCGCGGGCTTCTTTCACTAAAGCGTCGGAGAGTTTTTTCTGAGTGATCGGGTCGCCGATTTGGACGGCGGTGGCGGGACTGCCGGCGGTGAGGGCTTCGGAAGAGAAGGTCGCGCCGTGGATGCCGTCTTGGCCGACGCGGCCGCCGATGATGACGATGTTGTCGCCGACTTGGGCGGATTTTTCCCAGCTTGGTTTGCCGTTGATTTTTTTCGGGATCAATCCAATGGTGCCGGCGAAGACGAGGGGTTTGCCTTTGTAGCTGTCGTCGAAAACGACGAAGCCTTGAGGTGTGGAAATGCCGCTGCAGTTACCGCCAGAATTGACGCCAGCGACGACGCCTTCGAGGATGCGTTTGGGGCTTAAGGTTTTTGTGGTGCGGTCGGCGTCACGATAAATGGGTTCGTTGTCGTCGGGATTGCCAACGCAGAAGCCGTATTTGTTGATGATGGGTTTTGCGCCTTTGCCGAAGCCGAGGCAGTCGCGGTTGACGCCGACGATGCCGGTGACGGCGCCGCCGAAGGGATCGAGGGCGGAAGGGGAGTTGTGGGTTTCGGCTTTGTCGGTGATGACCCAATTTTCGTCGAAGATGATGCCGCCGGAGTTGTCGGAGAAAACTGAGACGCAGAAGTCTTTGTCGCCTTTTTGTTGGCGGATTTTATTGGTGGCGCCTTTGATAAAGGTTTTGTAGAGGCCGTCTTGGACTTCGTCGATTGGGTCGGCGAAGATGGTGTGTTTGCAATGTTCGGACCAAGTTTGGGCGATCGATTCGAGTTCGATGTCGTTGGGTGGGCGTTTTTCGACTTCGTTGAAGTAGGTTTTGATTGCTTCGAGGTAGGTTTTGTCGAGGGCGAGTGGGCCGCGGCGGGTGCCGTCTTTGTCGGCGATGCCTTGTTGGCCGATTTTGAGGAGTTCTTCTTCGGAGACATTGAGGTCGACTTGGTCGGTGTGAGGGTTTGTTTGGAGGGTGACTTTAGGGACGATTGCGGGCATGCCGACGCCTTGGTATTCGGCGAATGGGATGACGGTGATGCGTTGGATGAGGTTGTTTGCGAGGGTTTCGCCGATTTCGTAGGCTTGTTGTGCGGTGACTTGGCCTTTGATGAGGATCAGTTGGGAGGTGTGGAGGCTTTCGTCGGGATAGGTGAATTTGATTTTGAAGAGGTCTTCGATGCTTTCTTTGGCGGTGGTGGCGACATTGTCGGTGACGCCTGGAAGAAAGCCGATTTCTAGGGCTTGGTCGAATTGGTCGGGTTGGGCGCGGTCGATTAAGGAGCTTTGGCTGATTGGGTTGTGGAGAATTTTGGCGATTTGTTCGAGTTGCTCGGGAGTGAAGTTTTTGTTGACAGTGTAGACGTCGATCACGCGGACGGTTTCGATTTTGTAGCCCGCGGTTTGGAGGTTTTTTTGGAGTGCGGTGGAACGCGTGTCGTTGACTTTGGTCGAGATTTCGATGCGATTAGCCATATTTTGGTAAGATTAATTTTCGCGACGAGGGTTGAGTGGAGCTTGGCTTGGTTTCATTATAACAGGGTTTGTTGTTGGTTCGGCAGGTTTGTTGATGACGACGCGGGTGGGGTCGAATTTTAATAATGTGATCACGGCGTTGTCGCGGATCATCGCGAGGAGTTGTTGGAACATGGTGAAGCCGGCGGATTTGTATTCGGTGAGTGGGTCTTTTTGGGCGTAGCCGCTGAAGGCGACGACTTGGCGGAGGCTTTGCATTTCGTCGATGTGATCCATCCAAAGGCGGTCGATTGTGCGGAGGTAAACGAATTTTTCGATTTCATGGAAAGATGCTTCTTGTGGAATGCTGTCGGCGATTTGGCGATGTTTCGCGAGGAGTTGTTCGGTGATATTGCTGTCGAGGGCTGGTGGGTTATCGAAGATCAGGGCGAGTTTTTCTTGGGCTTTTTCTGGTTCGAGGTTTTGGAGCATTTCGGCGAATTCGTTGAAGAGGGTTTCGATTTCTTCGCGGACGGATTCTTTCATTAAGACTTCTTGACGGCGTTTGTAGATGATGTTGCGGTGGATGTTCATGACATCGTCGTATTCGACTAAGTGTTTGCGGATGTCAAAGTTGTGGCCTTCGACTTTTTTCTGGGCGCTTTCGATGCTGCTGGCGATGAGGCCGTTTTGGATTGGCATGTCGTCGGGGACATTGAGCATTTCCATGACGCGTTTGATGCGGTCGGCGCCGAATTTGCGCATGAGGTCGTCTTCCATGGAGGTATAGAATTGGCTGAAACCAGGGTCGCCTTGACGGCCGGAGCGACCGCGGAGTTGGTTGTCGATGCGGCGGGCTTCGTGGCGTTCGGTGCCGATGACGCAGAGGCCGCCGAGGGCTTTGACTTCGTCGTCGATTTTGATGTCGGTACCGCGGCCGGCCATGTTGGTCGCGATTGTGACCGCGCCGCGTTTGCCGGCGTCGGCGATGATTTCGGCTTCTTTGGCGTGGTGTTTGGCGTTGAGGACGCTGTGATTGATGCCAGCTTTGACGAGGAGGTCGCTGAGGATTTCGGATTTTTCGACGGAGACGGTGCCGATGAGGATGGGTTGGCCGCCTTCGTGGATTTTTTTCACTTCTTGGACGAGGGCGCTGAATTTGCCGCTTTGGTTTTTGAAGACGAGGTCGATTTTATCTTGGCGGTTGACGGGTTTGTTCGTTGGGATGACGATGGTTTCGAGGCCGTAGATTTGGTAGAATTCTTCTTCTTCGGTTTTGGCCGTTCCGGTCATGCCGGCGAGTTTTTCGAATAAGCGGAAGTAGTTTTGGAAGGAAACGGTCGCGAGGGTTTTCGATTCGCGTTTTACTTCGACTTTTTCTTTTGCTTCGATTGCTTGGTGAAGGCCTTGGCCGTAGCGGCGGCCGGCCATTAAGCGGCCGGTGAATTCGTCGATAATGATGATTTCGCCGTTTTGGATGATGTAGTCGGTGCTGTTTTTGTAGCAATGTTGGGCGCGGAGGGCTTGTTGGATGTGGTGGACTTCGGTGAATCCCGCGTCGGTGTAAATGTTGTCGACGCCGAGGAGTTTTTCCATTTTGTGGATGCCGTCTTCGGTGAGGCGGACTTGGCGGGCTTTTTCGTCGATTTCGAAGTCTTCTTTTTCGGTTAGTTTGCCGACGAGTTCGCTGTAAGTTTGATATTTTTCGGTTGATTTGGCGGCGGGGGCGGAAATGATCAAAGGTGTGCGGGCTTCGTCGATCAAAATGGAATCGACTTCATCGACGATGGCGTAATGTAAGTGGCGTTGGACGAGTTTTTCTTTGTCCGTGGCCATGTTGTCGCGGAGGAAGTCGAAGCCGAATTCGTTGTTGGTGCCGTAAGTAATGTCGCAATTGTAAGCGGCTTGTTTTGCTTCGGGTGGCATGCCGTTTTTGATGACGCCGACGGAGAGGCCGAGGTAGTTGTAGAGGCCTTCCATCCATTCGCTGTCGCGGGTGGCGAGGTATTCGTTGACGGTAACGATGAAAACGCCTTTTTCGGTTAGGGCGTTGAGGTAGGCGGGCATGGTGCAAACGAGGGTTTTGCCTTCACCGGTTTTCATTTCGGCAATGTTGCCTTGATTGAGGACGATGCCGCCGATGAGTTGGACATTGTAGGGGATCATTTCCCAAACTACTGGTTTGCCGGCGACTTCCCAGGATTTGCCTTGGAGGTGGGTGGCGGCGATTTTGACGAGGGCGAAGGCTTCGGGAAGAAGTTGGTCGACTGTTTCGCCTTCTTTGATGCGGTTTTTGAATTCGGAGGTTTTGGCTAAGACACCGTTTTGGTCGGTAATTGTTTGGAGGTATTCGTCGTAGTGTTTGTTGATTTGTGCGACGAGTGGTTCGATTTTTTGGAGCGCTTTTTTGTTGGGGTCGCCGAGGATCGTGTTGATGAGTTTTCTAATCATTATTGTGGGGTTGGACTATGAGCATAGTTTATTCTTCGTGACCTTTCAATACTACGCTAATGGTTTTGAAGATTATTTTCAAATCGAGGAGTAAGCTCCAGTTTTCGATGTAGTAGCGGTCGAGTTTGACTTCTTCTTCGAATGAGAGGTCGGAACGGCCGCTGATTTGAGCCATTCCAGTCAGGCCGGGTTTGATTGTGAGGACGAAGCGATGGTGATTTTGATATTTAGCGACTTCTTCGGGGAGGTGAGGGCGTGGACCAACGAGGCTCATGTTGCCGAGTAGTACATTGAAAAGTTGAGGGAGTTCGTCGATGGAGTATTTGCGAATGATTTTGCCGACGCGAGTGACGCGGGGGTCTTGTTTGATTTTGATTAGTGGTCCTTCGTTGCGGGTGTTTTTTTCTTTTAATTCTTTGTAGCGTTGGTTGTGGGTGTTGGGGTGCATCGAGCGGAATTTGTAGCAGACGAATTTTTGGCTTTTTTGGCCGATGCGTTGGGCGGGGGAGCCGTCGTCGAGTTTGGTGAAGAAGATTGGGCCTTTGGAATCGAGTTTGATGGCGATGGCGGTGATGAGGAAGATAGGGGAGAGAAGGATCAGGCCGAGGGTTGAGCCGATGATGTCGCTGAGGCGTTTGAGGACTTTGCCCCAGCCTTCTAATGGTGTGGGGTTGAGGCTGATGATCGGGATGCCGGAGAGGGTTTCGATTTTGATGTGGGTGCGGCGGACGGCGACGAGGTCGGGCGTGAAGCGGTAGCTGATGTGGTTTAGTTCGCAGAATTCGAGAATTTCTTCGTCGCTAAGGGATTTGAGGTCGCTTTGAGTTTGGATGATTTCGTCGATGCGATATTGTTTGATGATTTTGCCAAGTTCTTCGGCGTTTTCTAAGATGCCGATGATTTTGTAGCCGGAGTTGTTTTTGAGGTTTTTGCTAATTGTTTTGGCAATTTGATTTTTGCCAATGAGGAGGAGGTTGGTTTGGCCGATGCCTTTGAGGTTGAAGATGTCTTGGACGATTTTGAGGATTAAGCGTGAACCGAAGAGGAAGAGGAATGTTAGCCCCCAGCTGTAGAAGATTGCTAAGCGTGAAAATGGCAATGTGCGCGTGATGAAGTAGAAAGTGATGATTGCCATGACCCAAATGATCCAGTTGAAAAGGAGTTCCTTTGTTTCTTGGCTGAGGTTTAGGCGATGGTGAATGCTGTAAGATCGGCGGGCGGCAAAGATGAAAGTGAGTGCGGCGGCGGCGATGAGGCTATAGTAGAAATATTCTTGTTCGGTGGGGAGGTTGCTAAAGTCGATTGGTTTGGCAAAGCTGATTTCGGTTGCGAGGCGAATTTGGTACGCGGACATGAAAGCGGCGACCGTCAGCAGGAAGTCGAAGGGGATTTTGATGATGCTAAAAAAAGTGGAGAATTTTTTCATGTGGAAGTTGAAAAGGATGAAAGTCTTTATAAGCCGAGTTCTGTCCTATTCCGAGGAATAGTGTGATCATCAATCTAGGCCCTATTGGGCTCGAGCAGCGAGAAAAAATTTAACGATTTGGGGCGTTAAGTTTCTTTCCATCTCGCCTTGCACCTCTCAGGGTTTACCACTTAGCCTTGCGGCTAATTCCCGCTGAACGGGACTTTTCACCTTTCATCCTGTGCAAAAGCGCAGGATTAGTATTGTCTCTGTGGCACTTTCCCTCCGACCATGTTGCCATGGTCGTGGCGCGACGTTATCGGCTGAGATTTCCCGTGGTGCTCGGACTTTCCTCTCCAATAAAGTTTATTGGAGCGATCACGCCGACTTTCATCCTATTTTCAAAGAGCGCGGTAAGTATATTCTGTTTGTAACGGTTTTCGCAAGTTTGGCGTTATATTGCATGAAGATCATTTTTATTATCTAAATTGAATTTTATGAAAATGTTATCGAAATTTTTGCTCGGGGTGATGTCTCTTTCTTTGCTTTTGCCAAATTTGAATGTGGCGGCGGCGGAAGTTGCTTTGACGGTTAAGGTGTTGAATGCGCCAACGGTGATGTATGAAGATTTTACTTTTGAAGTAGCGACGGCGAATGGCGCGGATATTTCTCAAGCTTTGCAGGGCAAGGTTTTGGGTTTTAGTTTTCAGAAGAAAGACGGTTCTGAAGATGCAAAAGTTTTTAAAATGACTTTTGAGGAGAATGAGTTTTATAGAGTTGAGGATTTGGGTTCGAAGTATCGTGTGACAGTTGATGTGACTGCGGAAGGGTCTTTAGGTTTTTCGGTTGATAGTAATCAGGGTATTCCGAGTGTGACTCATGTGAGTCTGACTTTTGCTGACGCTAATTATGTTTTGGAATTTGGTGAATATGTTTCAACGACGCCTGTTGCCGGTGGTTCGACCACTTATCATGTTGATTCTATGGTGGAAACAGAATTGAGTTTTGTGTCTGAGCCAGTGCGGATGGAGGTTTTTCCTGGTACGGAAGTAAATGCTGGTGATGAGATGTATATGGTGGTTTATGATGAAGATGATAATGTGACGGCTTTGCCTGGTGATTATTATATTTCTTTGTTTGATTCTTCGGCTTTGACTTCGATTGGAACGAGTATTGATGGGTTTGTGACGGAAAGTGCTTTGGAAGGTTTGTATTATTTTGATGCACCGGCAAAAGCGGGGTCTTATCGTATAAATATGGGGCCTTTGGCTTTGGTGGCACGAGCTGATTCTTTTGATTTTAAAGTTGTAGCCAATGCTGTGGCGCCTTTTAATCCGCAAGTGATCATTGATGCTTCGGATTTTAATTATGATGGTGTGAATTTGGGCGATGCGACAATTCCGCGCGATATTGCCGATTTGCTTGGTGATGATGATGCGGAGGTTGAGGTGATTGGGGA
>CAZVOZ010000003.1:26839-32797 GCA_964629065.1 uncultured Candidatus Peribacteria bacterium | reverse complement strand
GGATATTCAGGATTTCCATGATGATTATGATTATGATGATAGTCCGTTTTCTGATGTTGATGGCGATAGTGCTTATGATCCTTATATTGTGATGGCGGCGGAAAAGGGGATTGTGAGTGGTAATCCAGATGGTACTTTCAAGCCAAATAAGGTGATTAATCGTGCGGAAGTTTTGAAGATTTTGCTTCGTAGTTCAGAATTGTTTGAAGCAACTGCTGGTCAAATGTCTGCTTTGGATGAGGATTTTGATCCGGTTGGTCGTTTCGTAGATGAAGATAATGATGATTGGTATACGCCTTATTTGCACTTTGCGGTGGAGGCGGAAATTATTGAAGGGCGAACGGAAATGCGAAATGGACGGATGGTGCGTGTGGCAGCAATGTCAGATGGGGTGTTGTATGGTGAGGCGGCTAAAATTTTGTACTTGGCTCGTCAGTAGAAATTCTTTGAGCGGCGATTTGCTTCGTCAACATCGTCGCTCCTTTCTCGCTGTACAAATCCCAGTACAGCTCCGGCAGGAGCTCCTTGTTTCCTTGCAAATCATCCACTCAAAGAATTTCTAATAATACTCCTCCAAGATTTGTGATTCAATCGGTGCGGAAAATTTCAAATAGGTGCGGTCCTCGATTGTGAGGGCCGCTTTTGGTATGAGGCCGATGAGTTCGCTTTCGCGGATTTGGATATGGTGTTTCGCCGCTTCTTGGGCGACGAAGTCGAATACTTGGCGTGGGCGGGTGATGTTGTAGTCGGTGATGTTGCAGGAAACTTGGACGCAGTTTTTTTGGTTGATTGTGAGGCCGAGGGCGCGAATTGATTTGAGACCGCCGTCTTTTTCGCGCAGTTTTTTGGCAATGGCTTGGGCGATTTTTAGGTCGGTGCTTTCGAGGTTGATGTTGTAGGCGATGAGGATTTTGCGTGCGCCGATGACGGTGGCGCCGGCGGGGCCGAGTTTGGAAGGGCCGAAGTCTGGTTTGCGTTCTTGGATTTTCGTTTTGAGGCCTTCGTAGTTGCCTTGGCGAATGTTGGCGAGTAGTTGGCGTTCGGGTGTTTTGGCGCTGGATTCGTAAAGATAGATCGGAATGTACAGTTCGTTAGCGACTTTTTGGGCGAGTTCTTCGGCGTATTCGTTGCATTCTTCGATGCTGATGTTTTTGAGTGGTACGAGTGGGCAAACATCGGTCGCGCCGATTCGGGGGTGGACGCCTTGATGTTGATTGAGGTCGATTAGTTTTGAGGCGGTTTCAATTGCGGCGAAGGCGGCGGTGATGACAGGTTTTGGTTCGCCGATAAAGGTCATCACAGTGCGATTGTGATCGGGATCGCTGGTGATGTGGAGGAGTTGGACGCCGGAGGTTTGTTTGATGGCATCGGCAATTTCAGCGATGGTCTTGGGATTCTGACCTTCGCTGAAATTTGGAACGCATTCGATGATTTGCTTCATGGAAGCATTATGCCTTTTTTAGGCGGAGTTTTTCAAATTCTCTTTTAAAGAATTTTACAGCATTGAGGCATTCTTTTGCCTTGTCATTGCTTGGTTCGATTTGAAGTGTTTTTTTGAAAAGTTGTTCGGCGCGTTCGAAATTTTTATTGTTGAGGTAAAGGACGCCGAGGTCGTTGAGGATTAAGGGGTCGTTTGGGGCAAGGAAGAGAGAGCGTTCTAAAAGGATGATGCCACGATGTTGTTCGCCTTGGTGATACATGCTCCAACCGAGGCAGCGGAGGATTTCTGGATGGTTGGCGTAGAGTTCGTCAGCGATTTCTAAATATTCAACGGATTCTTGCCAACGGCCGACGCAAGAATAGACGAAACCGAGGAGATAGTTGGCGTTTGCGCTTTTTTTGTTGTTTTTCAGTGCTTGGAGTAAGGCTTTTTCTGCTTGAGCGTATTTGCGCATGCTGAGGTAATTGTCACCGATTTCTTCGTAGGCTTCGGTGCAATGCAGGTCTTTCAAAAGGACGCGCTCACAAAGGCGAATCGCTTCGAGGTGTTTTCCTTCGTTCTTTTTTTTGTCCGCTTCCTCGATTAAAGGATTGGCAATTTTGGTGTGCGACATATTTGTTTTTTTATTTTTGTTTTTTTGTGATTGCGAATGAATCCAGCTATTCTAGCGGATTTCTTTCGCAAAATCAATGCTTTTGAGGTATTTGCGGAATTCAGCGCTAAGTTCTTTGTGTTTTAGGCCGAAATGGACGACGGATTTGAGGTAGCCGAGTTTGTCGCCGGTATCGAAGCGCGTGCCTTGAATGTTGTAGCCGTGGATGTGATTGTTTTTGTTTTTGACGAAGTCTTTCATGCCGTCGATGAGGCGAATTTCTTTGTCTGGACCGCTGGCTTTGGTCTTTTTTAATGCCGACATGAGCTCGGGAGTGACGATGTATTTGCCGGCGATTGCGAGGTTTGAAGGGGCTTTTGAAGGTGCGGGTTTTTCGATGAGGGAAATTATTTTATGGAGGTGTTTGTTGATTTCGGTGCTTTTAACCATGCCATATTTAGTGCTGTCCTTTTTCTCGATTTCGTGGAGGCCGATGATTGGTGTTTGTAATTGTTCGTATTGTTCGATCAGTTGAGCGAGGGCGGGTTTTTTGCTGTCGTAAATGTCATCGCCAAAAAGGACGGCAAATGGCTCGTTTTCGACTAATTCTTTCGCGCAAAGAATGGCGTGGCCGTCACCTTGTGGAAATGGTTGGCGGACATAGACGAATTTTGCGAGTTTTTCGATTTTTTCAATTTCGTTGAGGAGCTTTAATTGGCCTTTTTTGCGAAGGTGTGCGGCGAGTTCGTAAGAAAAATCAAAATGATCTTCGATCGAGCGTTTGCCTTTTCCGGTGACGATAATGATTTCGGTGATGCCACTTTCGACGGCTTCTTCGACAAGGTGTTGGATTGCTGGTTTATCAACAATCGGTAACATTTCTTTTGGTTGGGATTTTGTGGCTGGTAGAAAGCGTGTTCCGAGTCCGGCTGCTGGAATGATTACTTTTTTAATTTTCATGCTTCGGAGATTTTGATGATTTTGGTTTGTTCGCGTTCGGTTTTTGGGACATGGAGAATGAGGATGTTATTTTCAAATTCGGCGTAGATTTTTTCCAGGACGGCGGTTTTCGGTAGGACGATGGAGCGCGAGAATGGGCCAAAAAAACATTCGCGGACATGATAATTTTTTTCGTCGATTTGTTCGGGTGCGCGTCGTTCGCCTTTGATTGTTAAGACATCGTCAGTAAGGGAGATGTGGATTTCTTCTTGTTTCAGACCGGCGATTGGCGCGATGATTGTTAGTTCTTCGGGTTTTTGATAGATGTCGACGGAGAGTTGGCCGACTTCTTTGTGGTGTTCTAATGGTTCTTCGCTGAGGGCGTGGATTTTGATTACTGGTTTATTTGTCATCTTTTTTTTGTTTGAAGTAAGCAAGGAATTCGTCTTCGTTGAGAGTTTCTTGTTTGATCAAGTCTTCGGAAATTTTTTCGACTAGTTTTTTGTGTTTGATGATGATTTCTTCGGTGCGTTTTTCGGCTTGTTGAATGAATTGTTTAACTTGTTCGTCGATTTTTGCTGCTGAAGCTTCGGAGTAATTGCGGATGTGGCCGTAATCACGCCCGAGGAAAACTTCTTGGTTTTCTTCGCCGAAAGCGACTGGTCCGAGTTCGCTCATGCCGTATTTTGTGACCATAGCGCGAGCGATGCGGGCGGCTTTTTGGAGGTCGTTTGAAGCGCCGGTGGTGATTTCGCCAAAGAAGATTTTTTCGGCGACGCGGCCACCAAGAAGTGAGCAGAGTTCGTCTTCAAATTTACTTTTTGATGAGAGAAGTTGGTCTTCGTCTGGGCGGAACCAAGTGACTCCCAGAGCCATTCCGCGTGAGATGATTGAGACTTTGTGGACGGGAGAACAGTTTGGGAGCATGTGGCCGACGAGGGCGTGACCGACTTCGTGATAGGCAGTGATGCGTTTTTCTTTATCTTTGAGGATGCGACTTTTGCGCTCTGGCCCCATGACAACTTTTTCGATTGCGGCGTTTAGTTCGGCATCGGTGATTTTTTTGAGATTCTTTTTGGCGGTGAAAATCGCTGCCTCGTTCATAATATTTTCTAGGTCTGCGCCGGAGAATCCAGGTGTTACTTTAGCGATTTTCGTGAGGTCGAGTTTTTCGTCGAGCGGTTTGTTGCGGCCGTGAACTTTGAGGATTTCTTCGCGCGCTTTAGCATCTGGCATGTCGACGACGACACGGCGATCGAAGCGTCCTGGTCTAAGTAAAGCCGAATCAAGGATGTCTGGGCGGTTTGTTGCAGCGATAACGATGACATTTGTGCCGGTTTCAAAACCGTCCATTTCGGTCAAAATCTGATTGAGGGTTTGTTCTCTTTCATCGTGTCCACCACCCATACCAGCGCCGCGTTGACGGCCAACAGCATCGATTTCGTCGATGAATACAATACATGGAGCATTGCGTTTTGCTTTGGTAAAGAGGTCGCGGACGCGTGATGCACCGACGCCAACAAACATTTCGACGAATTCGGAGCCGGAGATGTTGAAAAATGGTACATCAGCTTCACCGGCAACGGCTCTGGCTAATAAGGTTTTACCGGTTCCCGGTGAACCTACAAGCATCACACCTTTAGGTATTTTTGCGCCAAGGTCTTTGTATTTTTTTGGATTCTTTAAGAAATCAACTACTTCGACTAGTTCTTCTTTTGCTTCATCACAACCAGCTACTTCGTCGAAAGTGGTTTTTTGTTTTTCTTTGTCGTAAAGTTTTGCGCGACTTTTGCCGAAAGACATTGCTTGGTTATTGCCTGATTGTGCCGAGCGCATCATGAACATGAAAAATGCTATGAGTAGAGCAAAAGGGATCAGGCCGATCAATAATTGACTCCAAAATTCGTTTCCTTCACTGTCGCTGACTTTGATTGGGAGGGTGGAGATTGTTTTATTTTCCACGCCGGCTTGTTCGAGTAATTCGTAAACATTTGAATTAGTTTCTTTGAAAGCGAAAGATTTTGTACCATCGACCATTTCGAGATTTAGGCGGTTGCCGTTGATTTCGATTTCTTGGATTGTTCCTGATTTAACGCGTTCGACAAATTCATTGAGGGTGATTTCGTTGCTAGGAGCTTTTTGGGTGTCGCTGATCATGTAAAAAGCCGCTAAGAAAAGGCCAATAATGATCACATATAAGAAGCCGTGCGACTGTTTTTTGGGAGATTTTGGTTCGGTCATGGAATTTTTATAGTAATTGCCGAGTTATTATATGTTAGTTGGGTTTTTTTTGCACATGGAGTTTGCGATTTTTTATTTCAAAAGTTAGCATTCCGAATTTCTTTTGTTTATTGCCAGTTTTAGCTTTGATTAGTTGGATAATTTCTTCGATATGGATGTTTTCAATGTTGCGAGTGTGGCCGAAATTTTGGCGGTGAATTTCTAGTAAAATTGTGCGGGTGAGTGAGGGGTGAAGTTTAAGAATTTTATTGATTTCGAGTTCGGGATTTTTTTTCAGCCATGATTGAGCTTTTTTTTGAAGAAAGTTTTCGATGTCTTCGATTGGTTTAATGTTTTCTGCGACGGTTCTGGCAATTGACGGATTGATTTCTTGTAATAAAGGAATAACTTTGTTGCGAATTTTGTTGCGAGTGAAAATATTGTTTTTATTTGTTGGATCATTTTTGAAGCGGATTTTTTTTACTTTCAAATATTCTAGGATTTCTTTTTTTGTGATTGTGAGGAGTGGTCGGAAAAGATTTTTTTCAAGTTTTGGGATTCCGGTTAAGCCGCTTAAGGATGCGCCACGCGTGATGTTTAAAATGATTGTTTCTAAATTGTCGTCAGCATGATGGGCGGTGAGGATGTATTTGATTTTTTCGCGATCGGCAGTTTTTTGAAGAAATTCGTAGCGTGCTTTGCGTCCTTTTTCTTCGGTGAATTTTGTGAAGTTAACTTTTTTGACGAAGGTTTTTTTGTCTTCGTG
>CAZVOZ010000003.1:19935-26739 GCA_964629065.1 uncultured Candidatus Peribacteria bacterium | reverse complement strand
GCAGTTTTGTTGCTGATTTTTTTGCGGCATTTTTGGCATTGGTGAATGATTGTCCAGCCTTTTTTGCCATCTTGTTTTGCGCTAATTGGTTTCATTAGTGCGTGACAATTGCTTTCACGATCGCCAGGAAAATCTTTGTCGAGGTGCATGCTGTAGAGGCATTTACGGCAATGGTTGCGGCAGCTTCCGTTGTGTTCGGGGTTTTTTTCTTTGCAGTTGCTGCAAATGAAAGGTTCGTTGATGACTTTAAAATGTCCCATGGGTTGACTATATCATATTGTGGAAAGGCCTTAAATATGCTAAAATGTTGGGAAATAAAAACAAAAATCATGAAGAGAATCTCAATAATTTTAATTTTCGGCATTGTTGCCTTGGTGCTTTCCTTGGGCTATGGGGCATATATGTTTTTTGATGGGAAAGCGAAAAGTGAACAGTTGTCGAATGCGGAGGCGTTGTTGGAGGATTTTGTTCGTGAAGATTTAAAAGTAAAGAATGGGGAAGTGTTGGCAGCAATTACAGCGAAAAAAACAGTAAATGAACTTTCTGGTGGTTTGATTAAATGGTCGGAAGTGATTTCGGAAGTAATTGCGACGATTCCAAAAACGCGTACAGATGCGTTGATTGATGTTACTTCGTATTCTGGTGGGAATGATCGTGTTGTAACGATTAATGTTCGTACACTTGCTGGTCGTGATAATCCGTATTTTGATGTGGCTCAGTTGATCGAGAGTTTTGATGAGAGTGAACTTTTTGTTTCCACTTTTGTGCCATCTATCACAGCTGGACAGAATGCTGAGGGCAGTGAAGTTTTGAATTTTAATTTATCAACAAAGTACTCGCCGAAGGCGCAGTAATTAAAAAACTATTATGTTGGAACAAGAAAAATCATCCAGTTCATCTTTTATCGGTATTTTTGCGATAATTATCGCTGTGGTGTTTTATGCCTTTTTTGCTCGTGATCTCGCGGCAAATCGTGATGCGATCGCTGTTGATTTAGATAAAAAAAATGCGGAGTTAGAAGTTTTTCAAAATGAAGAAGTGGCTATTGCTGATGCACAAGAAGAGTTGCAGCTTACTGGTACGGTGGAGCAATTTACGAGTTTGGCGGCAGTGCCAGCTGGTTTGAATCAAGATGATGTTATTCGTGGTGTGGTGGAAGTGGCGGAGAATTACGATATTCTTTTGAATGCGGTGAATTTTGCCCGTTCAAATAGTAATTTGCCAGGTGTGGGAGTTTTGAAAATTAATGCTAGTTTTGAAGGTAATTATAGTGATTTGATTGATTTCCTTTCTGGTTTAGAACAGAGCGAAAGGTTGTTTAAAGTGAATTCAATCAATGTTCAAATTGCAGATACTTCAATTTCTGGCCTTTCGAGAGCGAATTTTTCTTTGGCGATTGATACTTTTTATCAACTATAATTATGGAAGAGTTTGATGGTTTAAAAGTTGGTAATGCAACGCCGATAGTTCAAACTCCGCCGAAGACGGAAAAATTTTCTGTGTCGGAAAGTGGCGATGAAGAATTTTTGCAAAAGGTGAAAAAGATTAATTACGATCTTGGTGAAGAGGTTGTTTATGGGGTTTATAATAATAGTGAGAAGGGTGTTAGTGTGCGAATCAATGATTTTTTGATTGATCATTCGAGTGTGAAGCTGAAAGAGAAGTCGTATTTTTTTCATATGTTGGCGGTGATGGTTGATGCCGGTATTCCTGTTGTTTCTGCAGTAAAATCTTTAGCGAAACGCGCGAAGAATGAGAAGTTTCGACGAGTTTTGAATACGACAGCGTATTTTACGGAAAAGGGTTCGACACTTTCTGATGCGATGTCGCGTTTTGAAGATGTTTTTGATGAAGCGGAAATTGGTGTTGTGCAATCTGGTGAGGCAACGGGTCGTTTACATAAAATGTTGTTCAAGCTTTCCGATCAATTGGATCGTCGGCATGATCTTTATTTGAAATTGTATAGTTCGGCGGCTTATCCGATTGCGGTGTTGGCGGTATTAGTTTTGGTGGCTGTGGGAATGTTAGTTTTTGTTTTCCCAACTTTGTTAGGATTGTTGACGGAAGGTGGTTTGTCTACGGCGGATTTGCCTTTGGCGACAAGAGTTTTGATTACTTTGCAAGCGGCTTTGACGGGATATTGGTGGTTGATGATTTTGGGATTGTTTATGGTGTATGGAATTTTTAAATTTTATGTTGGGACGGCTTATGGTGCTTTGAGATGGGATTTATTGAAGTTGAAATTGCCATTGGTTGGTGGTTTGTTGCGAAGAGTTTTTGTTTTGCGTTTCGTGAGTTTGTTGGGAATTTTGATGGAGGCTGGTTTGCCGGTGATTTCTGCTTTGAAGATTACGAGTAATTCGATTGCGAATAAAATTTATCGATTGAAGATTCAAGAGGTGATTGCAGGTGTTCATAATGGTGAAAAAATTTCTGTAAATTTGCGCGATAGTGAGTTTCTTTTTCCGGCAGAAATTCGCGAAATGTTGGCTGTGGGTGAAGCTTCCGCGAGTATTTCGAAAGTTGCGGAAAAAATTTCTGAGCAATATCAAAAGGAAATTGATAATAGTTTGAAAAAGTTAACTTCGGTTTTTGAACCATTGATGATTTTGTTTGTTGGTTTGTTCGTTGGTCTTTTGGCCTTGGCGATTATGGCGCCGATTTTCAATCTGAGTAGTTCGATAAGTTAAATTTTATGCGAAAAGGTTTTACTTTAGTCGAGCTAATGATTGTGATGGCGATTGTGGCAATGCTTAGCACATTGTCAGTAAATGGCTATTTGCAATACCGAAAGAGTACGGTTTTAGCTCTTTCGATTGATGATTTTTTGTCACAAGTTGCACAATTGCGCGCGGAGACAATTTATGGTGAGGTTGAAGGTAAAAGGTTGAAGGAAATCGAGGAAAGTCGGGCGGCGAGTGAGAAAGAAATTGCTTTTGGTGAAGCGCAAGTTGTTTGTAAAGGGTTGTATTTTTCTGATCAAGTTTTCCGTAGTTTTGAGCAAAGTTTTTCAGATAAATATTTTTGGAATGGGAGTGAGTGGGTTTATGAGGGGTGTAGTGGTGAAATGATTTTTAGTGAATTGGAGCTTGATGATCAGATTAAATTTGATTTCGATAAGGATTTTTATTTGAGATTTGTTCCACCTTTTGCGTCGATAGAAAGTGATGTTGGTTTGGATCTTTTAGAGTTGAATATGTATTATGGTAGTAATTCGGATGTTTCAGTGCCAATATTCTTTGATGTTAAAAATGGTAAATTTGGTCGCAAATAAACGGGGTTTTACTTTAACTGAGGTTTTGATTGCGATTATGATTTTGACGATTGCGATTATTGCTTCGACGAATTTGTTGGTGAATTTGCGCAATTCAAATGAAGCGAATATGCTTACTTTGCAGGCTTATTACCATGCGAGTTCGGGTATTGAGGCTGTGCGAAATATTCGTGATAGTAATTGGTTGCACAATCGAGATTGGCTTTCGGAGGATTCGGTGGCGATTTGGAATAGCGATTTTGCAGTTGGTAATTCTTATAGTGTTGATTTAGCGAATGGTGGTTTGGCTCAACGGGCTGGAGCATTTGGTGGTGGTGTGCAAGCTTTGAGTTTGGCAAGTCCATTCAAGGTTAGTCCTTTTTCCGGTGAGAATGTTGTGGGTGTGAATGGTGAGCCGACAATTTTTTCGCGGGAAATTTTGTTTGAGGAGTATGAAGAATATCAGCCTAATGAAGCGGTTTTGGTGACTTCGAAAGTTAGGTTTGAATTAAATGGTAAAGAGAGGGAAGTGGTCTTGAGTGAAGTTTTAACCAATTGGAAAGATGGTGTTTTCTAAATTAAAAAGAGGTTTTACTTTGGTAGAAATGCTTGTGGCAATGGCGATTTTTGTCGTTTTTGTTGGAGTGATTTTAAATTCTTATACGGCAATTGTTCGTTCACAAAGAGAGGCGAATGAATATCGGGCGATGTATAGTGAAGCGCGAGAGATGTTTGATTATCTCACTTTGCAATTGCGTGACTGTATGGTGGATTATGGTTTTTATGGTGATGGAGGTGTTGGTGGGATGCGTGATAGTTTGGTTTTGATTTCGAAAGATGCGGCCAAGAGAATTTATCTAACTTTTGACCCGATTGAAGAGAATTTTCATGTGAAAGTGAATTTGTTTGATGGAGTAAATGATTTGGATTTACTTTCGGAATTGAGTTTTGGTGATGAAGTGAAAGTGAAGGAATTGAGTTTTAATGTTTCACCGGTGAATGATCCTTATGATAGTGATTATTATGCCGATGATGCGATTCAGTTTCAGCCGAAGGTGACAGTTTATGCGCGTTTTGAGAAGGAGCTTTCGGGAGCGCGTGAACCATTTGTTATGGATTTGGAGACTACTGTTTCGTCGCGAGTTTATAATCAAATTTATGCACCAGAAGAATATTAAAGGGACGGCATTGCTGACGGCATTGCTTATTATGGGCTTGCTTCTAACGGTTTCACTTTTGATTTCTAGTTTGATTTTGCGCGAGAATAGAATTGTGAAAGATTTGTTGGATTCGGGGAAGGCTTATTATGCGGCTGAATCCGGTGTGGAGTTGAGTCTTTATGGTCTTTATAATGAATTGCCTGGTTGGGAGCCGGTGGAAAATGGCTATTTGATTGGCGAAGTTGGTGATAAGGCGGTGATGGAATATCGGATGAATAATCGTTGTGCGACTTTTCCTTGTGTTGATGAAAAATTTTCTTTTGATTTGAATGGTGATTTGAGTGAGGATTTGGCTCGGAGTTTCTATTATGCTTTGGATCTGAATCAGACAATTTCTTTGCCTTTGTTTGTTGTTGATGAAAGTGGTGTGGATACTTTGGAAGTAGAAGATTTTACGGTGGAATTTTTTAGTCCTTTGAATGTGCGTGAGCATTTAAATCTTGAATTGAATCCCGATAAAATTAATGGTTGGGATATTTTGCGTTGGAAGATTATGGGTTTTGAAAAGGGGAGTGCGGATGTGACCGAAACAATTAGTGATTTTACGGCTATTTCAAACGGAACAAATGCGGCAGGTCCGTCTTGGTTTGGTACGAAATCTTGTAGTGAATTTGGTGATCGTTTAGTGCCAGGAATTGTTTGCCGAGCTTATGCGGTGCGCGAAGTAGAGGAGACTGTGAATGAAGATGGGAGTACTACTTTTAGTGGAATTTGTTTGAATACTGAGGCGCGCGAGTTTTATGATTATAGTGGTGGGCGCGATGATCGGATAATTAATGAAGAGAGTATTGCGCGTTGTTATCCGATTAAACAGTTTTTGAATGATCATGAATTGAACTATTTGACTTTGACGAATTTGTTTAATCCAGCAGTTTTGAAATCGGAATTGCCAGCTGATATGAAGGAAGCTTTGTCGAAATTGTATATTCGCGTGGAGCTTTTTGGCTCTGAACAAGGGGGAAATAAGACGGTGGCGGAATTTGCGGAAATCGAAAGTAGTGGTTATAGCGGTGATACGAAGCAGAGTTTAAATGTTTATGTGCGTCGTGATTCTTTTATGCCGGTGTTTAATTTTTCGCTTTATTCGACCTATGGAAACGAGTAGAATCGGCGCATGGCCAAATTTTATATTTCCACGGCGATTGCTTATGTGAATGGTGCTCCGCATTTGGGGCATGCCTTGGAGTTTGTGCAGGCTGATGCGTTGGCGCGTTATCATCGTTTGATTGGTGATGAAGTGTATTTTTTGACTGGTACGGATGAACATGGAGTGAAGATTTATGAAAAAGCTCAGGAATCTAATTTACCAGTTAGTGAATTTGTCGATAAAAATGCGGCGGTTTTTCATGCTTTGAAAGATTTGTTGCATTTGTCTTACGATGATTTTATTCGTACTTCGGAGGAGCGACATAAGCGAGGTGCGCAAAAGATTTGGAGAAAAATGGTGGAGGCTGGGGATATTTATAAGGCTAATTATAGCGGAAAATACTGTGTTGGTTGTGAAGCGTTTATTTTAGATAAAGATTTGGATGAGAATGGTAATTGTCCGATTCATTTGAAGCCGCCGGTGTTGATTTCGGAAGAGAATTATTTTTTTCGGTTGTCGAAATATTCTGATCGAATTAAAGAATTAATTTCTAGTGATGAGGTGAAGGTTTTGCCGGCGAATCGCAAGAAGGAGATGTTGAATATTATTGGTGAGGAAGGGCTTTTGGATGTTAGTTTTTCGCGTCCAAAAGAGGCTTTGCCGTGGGGGGTTGATGTGCCTGATGATGATGAGCAAGTGATGTATGTTTGGTGTGATGCTTTGTCGAATTATATTACGGCTTTGGGGTATGAAGAGGGGAGTGATATTTATCAGAAATTTTGGCCGGCAGATGTGCATTTGATTGGCAAAGATATCTTGCGTTTTCATGCGGGAATTTGGATCGGAATGTTGCTTTCGGCTGGTGAAAAATTACCGAAGTGTGTTTTTGCTCATGGATTTATTACAAGTGAAGGTCAAAAAATGAGTAAGTCTTTGGGCAATGTTGTTGATCCAATGGATTATGTGGAAAGTTATGGCACGGAGGCTTTGCGTTATTATTTATTGAGAGAGGTTCCGACGGATGATGATGGAGATTTTGCGAAGAAGAAATTTTTCGAACTTTATAATAGTGATTTGGCGAATAATTTAGGGAATTTGGTGAATCGTGTGACGATGATGACGGAGAAGTATTTTGAAGGTCGTGTGCCAGAGAAGAGTGATGGTAATGAAGTGAGAGATGTGATTTCTGGGGTGATTGATCTTTATCGTAAGAGGTTTGATCAATTCGATGTGAAGGGCGCTTG
>CAZVOZ010000003.1:5811-19835 GCA_964629065.1 uncultured Candidatus Peribacteria bacterium | reverse complement strand
CTGGTCAGGTGATTAATTCCGGAGAGGCGTTATTTCCGAGGATGGAGATTGATTAGGCAGCTGCTTCGCCTGCTCTGAGTGTAATGTCGATGACGATACGGACGATTGTGTATGAAAGAATCATTACAAGTAAGGCAATAATTGACCATTGGAGGTTCTTTTTGCCTTCTTCGATTTTATCGCTTTCACCTTGGGCGATGATCATTTGAAAACCGGAGTAAACTATTACGAGAATTGCTGCTGGGCTGGCGAAATATAGTAATGCGCCGGAAATAATATTGAGTACGGTAATCGCATTTAGTTCGGCTTTTGCGTCATAGTTGAGGTCAAAAGGGATGTTTGATGGACGAAAAGATGGGTCGATTGGTGCAGCGGCGTAGGCTGTTAATCCACATATAGCGAGAAATAAAAGTGCGAGGCCTATTTTTAGGCTTAATTTTTTCATGATGCTTGAAAGAAATTGATTTTAGCAATGCCGGTGACAATGGCGTAGGCTGCAGAAATAATTAAAAGGCCGACGACAAGATAGGTAATAATCTTTTTTGCTTTACCAGTTTCGTCTTCATTACCGCGTGAGATAAGGAGGAAAATTCCGGCAACAATGAGAGCGACCATTGTGAGGCCCATGGAAAACTGAAGAATTGTGGTGATGATATTGCTGACAAGTTCGGCTTCGGTGAGATTTGGGAGCTGGGTGACGGCTCTGGCTTCGGGAAATTCTTGTACTACATTGGGGTCTTTTTCACCGATTCTATATAGTAATTCGTCGACTGTGACGGCAATTTTGTTCATGGTTTATGGGTTTTGTTGGACTGGAGGTCCTTGAGCTGGCGTTGAGTTGTCGCCTTTAAATTCAACATTGCTGACGATTGTAACTATTGTATAAGAGAGGATCGCAACTATAAAGCCGATGATTGAATAGAGGATTTGATTTTTGGCCGCTTCTAAGGTTTCGTCTTTGCCGTAAGCTGTGGCGTAGCGTAGGCCGCCAATGACAATCGAGAGTAATGCGGCGGCACCAATTAGGCCGATGATGCGGACGGTTAAGCGGGGAAGAAATGTGCCGAGGATAATTTCGCGACTTCCTTGTGCAACTTCGGTGCTGTCAGGTCCGGGAAGAAGGTCGGGTTTAATGATTGTTGGTGGTTGGAAATTACTGGCGATTGAGATTAATTCGAAGCTGAAAAAAGCGATTAAGGCGAGAATGCTAATTGTGAAAATTGTGGAGAATTTTTTCATTTTAGCTGGTGAAGAAGTTTGGATTTACGGTGTTGAGAATCAGTGCCGAAAGGAAGAGTATGGCGATACCGGAGAGAACTTTTACTATGCGGCCTTTTGCTTTACTGATTGTATCAGGTTCGCCGCCGGAAACGGTTATTTGGATGCCGCTGAAGACGATTATTGTGACGGCGATAAT
This sequence comes from uncultured Candidatus Peribacteria bacterium, assembly GCA_964629065.1. Taxonomy (GTDB): domain Bacteria; phylum Patescibacteriota; class Gracilibacteria; order UBA1369; family LOWO2-01-FULL-3; genus CAYORB01. The sequence continues at coordinate 18,418 of CAZVOZ010000003.1, read as the reverse complement.
ACCGACGAGTCCGGCAGCCCATTGATAGATTGTACTGATATAGCCGAAAAGAAATGATGTGCCGCCTCCACCGACAATTACTTGGACTTGTTGACAAGTGAATTTTGTTCTTAATTCGCTGTTGGCATTATTGGTGGCGTATGTGTCAGCCGCTAAATGACATTCTGTTAGTAGGCGTGAATGGATGTGAATTTTGCCGTTTTCAGTGTATTGGAGAATGTTACGAGCACAGTTACGAACTTGGTAACCGTTTTGTTCCGGGCTGTTTTGGATGTCACCAAATCTTTCTTCAATTATTTGAATTAATTTTCCTTTGTCAGCGTTTTCTATATCAACACATGGATTAGTGCCTTCAAAAATGCTTGCTGTATCGACAGCGAATGCAATATTGCTGATGAGAAAAATAGAGGCGATGAGTGCGCTGAATCCTGTGATAAGTAGTTTGCGTAGAAACATTTTAGCCGCTAAAGAATGATTGAACTGAGAGGACGATGATGTAGGCCATAAGTGCGAGCATGATTCCGAAGAGGACTAATTTGATCATTTCTTTTGCTTCGTCGATTTTACTGGAATCGCCTCGCGCCATGAGAAGTCTTAGTCCAGCAACAATCAAAAGTGTGACGCCGATAGTGCCGATGAGGGCAATTGCTAAATTGATCACGCTGGCACCGAATATTTCGATTGGAGAACCATCGATTTCTTTGTTGAAGTATTCTGAGTTTTGGCCTTCGACTTGGAGATATGTGTTTACATTGAATGTAGCGTCTGTATTCATTCTGTGGTTTGGTCAAATTGTCGAGGGATGTTGCGAATCGCTTCTTCTTCGGTAATTAGGCCAGCGTGATAGAGGTCGCTGACAGATTTTTTCATTGTTTGCATTCCTTCTTTTGTGGAAGTTTCGATGACGGAATTTATTTGATGGGTTGCTCCTTTGCGAATCATGTTGGCGATGGCGCTGTTGTTAAACATGATTTCGAAGGCGGCGACGCGTCCTTTTTCGTCGCGGGTTTTGATTAATGTTTGCCAAAATACCGCGCGGAGACTTTCGGCTAATTGAGTGCGAATTTGGTTTTGTTGATTGGCTGGAAATGAATCGATGATGCGATTGACGGAATCGGCGCAGCCCATTGTATGCAATGTTCCGAAAACAAGATGTCCAGTTTCAGCGGCGGTGATGGCGAGTTGAATTGTTTCGAGGTCACGCATTTCGCCGACGAGAATAATGTCGGGGTTTTCGCGTAGAGCGGATCGTAAAGCTTTTTGGAAACTATGTGTGTGTATGCCTACTTCTCTTTGTTGGACAACGGCAAGATTGTCTTTGTGGACATATTCGATGGGGTCTTCGATTGTGATGATGTGTTTTCTTTGAGTGCGATTGATTTCGTTGATCATCGAAGAAAGTGTTGTGGTTTTTCCTGATCCACTTGGGCCGGTGACAATGACGAGACCATTTTTGAAATTGGTAACTTTTTTCATTTGAGCCGGTAGTCCAAGTTCATCCATACTGATTACGCTTTCAGGGATTGAGCGAAATACCGCGGCGATGCCTTTTCGTTGGACGAACATGTTTACGCGGAAGCGAGCGATTGTTTCTATTTCAAGAGAAAAATCGATGTCGAGGCTTTGTTCGAATTCTTTTTTTTGCTCAGGCGTCAGAATTTCTAGAAGATATTCTTCAGCCATTTTTTTTGTGAGTACGGGGTGTTCTTCAATTTTTACTAAATCGCCATTGATGCGCAGAGTCGGTTTAACTCCAGTGGATATGAAAATATCTGAAGCTTTGTACTGAATTGCCGTGCGAAATATTTTCTCTAATTTGTACATGTTTGAGTTTTTGTTTTCCTCATATTATAGCAAAAAAATAGCGGTTTGGGAACCGCTATTTTACTATTTTGGTAAGGATTTTTAGCGCGCTATTTTTCTAGAATTTTCTGGAATGACGATGTTTAGAGAAGGTGGTGCTTCTTCTGGGTATGTGTCTTTTAATTCTTCAACAACGGCTTCTAGTTCAGCCATTTCTTCCGTGATTTCCGGTGATGTTGTTTCAGTTTCGGAAAGGCTGTTGTTTAGTTGTTGATTTTCTTCTGTGGGGGCGCTTTCGTTACCGAGGAAAAATTGATAGGCATATACACCAGTGGCAGCGAGTATTAGTAGTAAGAGGCCAATGATGAGATATTTTTTTATTGGCTTTGGTGCTGTGCTTATTGGTTCTGGAGTGGGGGATTGATTGATTGGACTTTGGGCTGGATCAGTTATTTGAGTGGGGATGTTGAAAGGAGTTTGATTATTTTCTTCCATATTAAAATTCGGTTAATTCTTCAGTTTGGGGAATGATATGTTCGATTGTGCCCCAGTCACTTTCTTCGAGAGCGGGGATGACAAGTGTGACTTTGTCTCCGACGCTGCCGCGAAAATATGTCACTGAAGCTAAAAGTACTTTGTAAGCTTTGTTGCTTGCAATTACTTTATATTGGCCGTCTTCATATGTTAGATGGCCGATGACGCGTTTTCTTTCGACAGGTCCAATTTGTTTATAAAGAAATCGTCCATCTTCTTTGATCGTTAATTTTAGGGAATCTCCTGGAACAAGTTTTGATTTACTGGCGTAATTGGCAGGGACTGGATATTCCGTACCTTGTTTGTCGATCATGATTTGGCCATTGAAAATTCCTTCGACGATTGTGTCGCTTTCCTCGTCTTCTTCAGTTGAATTGTTGATTTGAGAAGCTTTTTGAATGTAAATTTCTTTCACTCCTTGATCGCCAACAAGTTCTGATAGAAGTTTTTTTGCACTGTTTAATTTGCCTTCAGCAGAGTGAAGCATTTCTAGAGCTTGAGCAATTTTTAACTCGTTGGACATTTTGTTTTTCTTTTATTTTCTTGGTCTATTTTAGCAAAAAAACAGGTTTAGAGCAATTTCTTCTTTATTTTTTTGCGTAATTTATCGATGATAGCGCGACGGATTACTCCAAGGTTGGCGAAAATGCGGAAAGTGAAGACGACAGTTGCTGCTAGATAGAGGTCGAGACCGAGTTTTTCACCAAGGAAGGTGATTGCAAGCGCGGCGATGATGTTAAAAATAAGGCCGCTGAGAAATAATGTGCTGTTATATTCGTCTTCTTTGGTGATTTCTGCTTTGAAGCCGCCTAATAGTGAGTCTAATGCGCCGATGATCGTGACGGCGGTGTATTTGATGTATTCAATCGGAATTGTCACGCTGACGCTCAAACCGACGATAATGCCTAAAAGTATCCCAACTAATGCCCAAACCATAAGTTTTTATTTAGGTTTATATATTATCCTATCGCCTTCATTGCCGGCAATGCGAAGATCAATGTATTGAAGTGGTAGGTTGTAAATGTCGAGTTTTGGTAGCGATTTTTTGAGCTTTTTGAATTGGTTGTCATATGGTTGTTGGATGTCTAGCCAGATGTAAAATTCTTTTTCGGTGAAAAGATGTAGTTCGCGCGCGACCGGTTTGAAGCGAACGGATAAGATTTTCATTCCGAAGCGCGTATTGAAATCTTCAACGCTTTTGATGATGTAATCAAGTTCAGAGCTTTTTAGTAGAGGTGTTTTTGGGTTTAAAGGTTCTTCGGTGATGATGTGAATATAAGGTAGATTTGGGCTTTCAAAGTCTTCTTTTACTGCTTGGCCGACGCTATTCACTATGTAAGTTTTTTTTGTTGTGGCACTTTCGTTGATTATGTTGGCTTTTAATGGATGTTTTTCGAATTCAATTTGGAGGCTTTTGGGGTATTTTTTTGTTACTTTGATTTCGGTTATTTCTGGGAAATTTTGTTTGAGGATTGTTTGAATTTCTTCGGTGTTGATTTTAAAGAGATGAGTTTCGCGAAATGGCTTGAGAGCTTCCTCGATCTTTGGTGTGAGAGTTGTGGCGGTTTCTGCTTCTCCTTCGAAGCGGATGTTTTTTAGATTGAAGAATGATGAAAAGAGGAAGAAGTAGATTGTTAGAATTAACAATGTTAGAAGTAAAATCTTCTTTAGTGGTCTTTTTTGATTTTGGCGGGTGCGCCGGAAATTATTCCTTTTTTTTCTGAGCATTTTTTCGCTAGTATTTGCGGGTACTTTATCAATCTTACATGAAGTTTGCAAAAGCGGAGAATATTTTGGCTCAATTAGTTTCGTTTGAGAGGCAGATGCCAAAGGAATTGAATGAGCAGAATTTTGATTTGGGTAAATTGAAATTTTTTTTATTAGCGATGGGAGTGGATTTGAATGCGATGCGTTTTGTGCATGTCGCTGGTTCTAAAGGTAAGGGGTCGGTTTGTCATTTGGTGAGTGATTATTTGATTGCTGTAGGTTGTAAAGTTGGACTTTTTACTTCGCCTCATGTTTTGAGTGTGCGTGAAAGAATTGTCGTGAATGGTGAAATGGTTGAGGAGGATTTGTTTGCTGATGAAGTTTTTGATTTGAAAGTTTTGAGTGAAAAACTGTCTTTGCAGCTTACTTATTTCGAGTTTTTGTTTCTGGTTGCTTTGAAAGTGTTTCAAAAGCAGAATTTGGACTTTGTTGTTTTGGAAGTTGGTTTAGGTGGGAGGCTTGATGCAACAAACATTGTGTTCCCAGAAGTGACTTGTATTACGAGAATCGAGAAGGAGCACACGGCGATTTTGGGTGAGAGTTATGAGGAAATTTTGAGTGAAAAGTTAGGGATATGTAAAAATGGCGTGCCGACAGTGTTGGGTAGTCAGAATGATGAAGTTTTGTCTTTGGTTAAGTATATGTTGGCTGGAAGGGAAGTTTATTTTTGTAATGATAATTTTTCGGTTGCGAGAATGGCGGTGAAGCTTTTGGGTTTTGATGTTGATGAGGTTTTATTTCATCGTGTTTGTCGTAATTTTAGTGTTTTGGGGCGATTTACTGTGAGGTTTATTGAAGGGAGAAAGGTGATTTTTGATATTGCGCATACAAAAGAAAGTATGAAGATGTTGGTGGATCGTTTAATCGCTGAATTTGGTAATGTTGAATTTAAGGTGTTGTTTTCTTGTTTAAAGGATAAGGATGTTGAGGGAATGGTGGGGGAATTGAAGCGATTGAATGCAGACTTTGTGTTTTGTGGTTGTGATGAGTTGAGGGGGCGTGATCCTATTGATTTAAGGCAGATTTTTGATGTGGAAGCGGAGGTGTTTGAAAGTCCTTTTGAGGCTTATGAATCAGCTTTTTCTGTTATAAAAAAAGACCAGGTCTTGGTGGTGACCGGGTCTAACTTTTTAGTTGCACAAGTCCTGTCTAAGCTGTGATTTTTCGGATTTTTGGGCTTTCTGCTCGACGAGCTTGAGATTTTAGTTTGTTGTTTTTGCGAGCGCCAGTCTTTTTTGGGCGAATGTTTCCAGTGAGTCCGTGTTGTTTACTGCTACTTTTATTAGTCATTTTGGTGGTTTAAATTTGCTGAGGTAATTTAAATTGTTTTTGGCTTGATGTCAAAGGCAGTTGAAATATTTACGGCAAACTGTTTTTACATTGCCGCGGACATTCATGTCGACAATGATTTTGGCTTTTTTGGGTTTTATTGCTGCTAAAAAGTCCGCAAAGATTACTTCGGTAACGGTTTCGTGGAAGATTTTTTGGTTTCGGAAAGCGTTAATGTAGAGTTTAAAGGATTTTAGTTCTAGGCATTTATCGGATGGAACATATTCAATTTCGACTGTGCCGAAGTCAGGCCAGTCGGAAAATGGACATATTGCTGTGAATTCTGGGCTTGAGATACTGATCCAGTGTTCTCCTTTGTGTTGTTGTTGGAATTTAAAATTCAATAGGGGAGCGGCTTTTTTTAGCTCGGCGCGGATTGTTTTGGCCGATTTTTCTTCAATTTGGTCACTCATATTTTAGGGGGTCAGTTATTTTTGCTTCTTTAAATCCTTTTAATCTTAGTAGGCATGCTGGACATTCGCCGCATGCTGGTCTTTTTCCGTTATAGCAAGTATGGCTGTGTTTGAGAAGTTCAATGGCACCAAATTCTTCGATCATTCGAATTGTTTGGCATTTTGTTAAATGCATTAAAGGAGTGTGGATTTTAATTTTTTCTTTTGGTTCAATGGCGAGGTTGATTGTTGTTTCAAGGCTTTCAATAAAATTTTCGCGACAATCTGGGTATCCGCTGAAGTCGGTTTGGCAAACGCCGGTGATGATGTGGGAAATTTTTTGTTGATGGCCGTGAATTGCTGCTAGTGAGAGGAAGATTAAGTTACGGCCGGGGACGAAAGTTGATGGTAAAGTTTTTTTATTGCCTTTGGTGATTTTTTGATTGTGGGTTAAGGCGCTTATGGTCAGTGTTTTTAGTAAATCGGTTTTGATTATTGTATGTGGAATATTTAAAAGTTTGGTGATTTTTTTTGCTTGTTTTAATTCAATGCGATGTCGTTGGCCATAATCAAAAGTGATTGCTTGGACTTGGTTGAAATTTTTTTGAGCCCAAACGAGACAAGTTGTGGAATCTTGGCCGCCGGAGAAGACTACTAGGGCTTTTTTAGCTATTTTTTTCATATAGTGCGACAATTTTTTCCGCGAGTGGCGCGATGATTTTTTGAAATTTTATTGGTGCTTTGTTGATTCTACCACCCTTGGAAATATTTGTGGCTGGACTTTTGGAGCTGCGTTTTATTGCACCAATATATTTGCCATTTACGATTAATGCGCGTAGGTCCCAATAGCGATTGTAAAGTTTTTTTAGGATGATTTGTTCTTGTAGTAGCATTTTTCTTGGAGGGAGGTGAATTTTATCGCCACTTTGGTGGAAAGTAATGTCATCACCTTTGGAGCCGAATATTGGCTTTAGGACATAGTTTTTAATCGAGTTTTCTTTAAGGATTTGAGGTATTTCGTTGGCATTTTCGATTGCGAATGTTTTCGGAATTGGAATGTTATTTTGTTTCATTAGTTCAGCGGTTCTTATTTTGTTTTTGATTAATTGGCAAGTTTCTTGTGCATTGATGATGCGAAATTTTTTACTAAAATTCTTTTTTGTTAGGTTTTTCCAAACTAGGAGTGTGCCACTTTCGTGGATTTTGCCTTTGCGATCTTTTATTGTTTTCCATTGTTCGTGGTTGTCTTCGTTGTAAGCTACGAAGGTCTCTGTAATGCTTTGCATTAGATTGATTTGGCGTTTAGTAAGTTTTTTTTCTTTTGGGGTGAGGATGATTAATTTTCGGCCGAAGAGTTTTTTGAGGGTTTGAATTTTTTTGTCGTCGGTGAGTTGTTGTTTGTAAAATCCAGGTAAGCTATTTGCTTCTATAAAAAATGGTTGGCCGTTTTGATCAATGATGAAATCTAATCCGGCGAGTTGATATTTTTTCATACTTTTCGTTTGTTTCCCCAGATGTTTATGTGTAAGCGTGGTGTGAATCGAAGGTTTTCTTTTTTACATATTTCCGCTAACCATAGGCTTTTTTCTTGAATGATTCGTTTTTTTATTCCTTCTGGCATGAGGAAAATTCGTTCTTTGTTTAGATGATGTTTTTTGATGAAGTTTTTAATTTCGTGGAGATTTTTTTCGTCGCTGACAACGAATTTATAGTAGGTTTTTTCGGCGGGAAATTTTTCGAGGCGAATTTCTTTATTGCCGGAGTTGCTAAGTTTTGGTGAGCAATTGTAGTGGTTAATGTAATCATCGAGGTGTGATTTTAGGCTGCCAGAAGTCTCCATTTCGATGTAGTAGTTTGGGATTTTTTCTAGTAATTCTTTTAATGCTGATTGTTGAATTAAGGGTTCGCCACCAGTGATGACTAAATGTTTGGCTGGGAATTTTTTAATTTCTTTGAGGATTTCTGCTGTGGTCATTGTTTTGCCAGACTTAAAGTCCCATGTGAATTTGCTGTCACACCAAGTACAGCGCAGATGGCATCCGCTTAGTCGCAAGAAAATAACCGGTTTACCGATGCTTTCTCCTTCGCCTTGTAAGCTGTAAAAAATTTCGCTAACGCGCATATTGGCAAAATAGTATCATAAGTTGTATATTATGTTTATGCGTTCCTCAATTCTATTTTTCGTATGTTGTTTTTTGACTGCTTGCGGTTCGACATCTTTTTCGAATATTACTTGGGATAAGAGTGCTTTTTATAAATTGAATGATGGAAAGGCTTATTTTGAGTATCCAGTTGAGGCTTTGTTGAGGACGGATTTTTTGGAATATCAAGGGTGTAGAGTTAATTTTAAGTCAAAGGTTGCGTTTGAAGAGGAGGCGGATAAGGTGCGTGATGGGGGAGTGAAGTATGAAGTTTGGTATGATGAGGCGCGACTTTGGCGTTATCATGCTTTCGTAAAGGAGTTTGATTATTCTTTTTATGTTGAGAGTGAGGTAAATGATGTTGGTGGTTGTGTGGCTTTTGTTGAGCGATTGGCGAAATCAATGTCGGCGGATAAACTTTTTACTAGTGATCGATTTGATTTTTCTTTGTCTTTTCCTGATGGATATGAAGTGGAATATTTGGAGAATGGTGAGGGGATTGTTTTATCGAAGGAATCTGCGAAAATCACCGTGCAGCCAATGAAGAATGAGCAGGGTTACGATGATTTTAAAGAATTTGTGGCGGAAAAGTATCAAGGTTATACGATGGAATTTCGGAATTTTTCTGGTGTGAGTGGGGTGTTTGTAAATGAGTGGAAAAATGGTAATGCGGTGCGGCATTTTTTTGCGATGTTGCCTGGCGAAGATTATTTGTTTGCGACGAAGCTGGAGGTGAATAGTAAAGATTTCGCCCTTTTTGAAGGCGATTTTAATCGAATGATTGAAGGCGTTCAGGTCTTCTAGAACTTCTTTTTACTTGGTTTAGTTGTGGCTTCGGCTGATAGGATGAGGTCGAGTTTTTTTGCGTCGAGTAATTTGCGGTTGAGAATTTCTGCGCGAATTGTGGTGCCTTTTTTGAGAGCGGTTTTGATAACATCGGCAGTTTGATTGTAGCCAATGTATGGCGCTAAGGCAGTACCAGTGCAGAGGCTTTCTTCAAAGGTTTTTTTGATGTGGGAGCGATTGATCTCTAATTTTTGGAGAGCTTTTTCGCGGAGCATTTTGAGGCCGTTTGTAAGGATTTGGATTTGGGTGAGGAGGTTGTGGATAATGATTGGGCAATAAACATTGAGATCGAATTGACTGCGAGCGGCGGCTAATTCGATGGTGTGGTCGGCGCCGATTACTTGGAAGCAGATCATGTCGAGGGCTTCAAGGATGGAAGGGTTTACTTTGCCGGGCATGATTGATGAGCCTGGTTGAACTGGGGGAAGTGTGATTTCCATTAGGCCGGCTTTTGGTCCCATGTTCATCATTTTAAGATCGCCACTAATGTTTAAAAGGTTGATGGCTAATGCACGCAGGCTTGAAGAAAGGCCGACGAAGCTGTTCATGTTGTTCGCTAATTCGGTGAGGTTTTTTCCGGGGATTAGTTTGAGTTTGCTGTTTTTAGCGAGATTTTGAACGATGCTTTTTTGATATGATGGGTCGGTGTTGATGCCCGTACCGACGGCTGTTCCACCGATTCCGAGTATGTGTAAGTCTTTTTTGAGAAGTTCAATCATCGTGGCGGTTTTTGTGAGGGCTTCTTTGTAGGAATCGAATTCTTGACCGAGGGTGATGGGAACAGCATCTTGTAAATGTGTGCGGCCAACTTTGAGGGTTTTGGATTCTTTTTTCGCGATTTTAGCGAATTCGTTCGTGGTTGTTTTTAATTCTTTGAGGAGGCCAGAGATGGCGAGAAGAGCCGCAACGCGGCTGGCGGTTGGGATAACATCGTTGGTCGATTGGCTTTGATTAACATGGTCGTTTGGATGAACGAATTCATAGGTACCTTTTTTGCCGCCGAGAATTTCGTTAGCGCGGTTTGCAAGAATTTCATTGATGTTCATGTTGTAACTAGTGCCGGCGCCAGCTTGAAATATGTCTAATGTGAAGTCTTGATCGAATTTTCCGGCGATGAATTCTTGAGCGGCTTTAATGATTGCGGTTTCTTGTTTTTTTGTGATGATGCGTAGTTTGCAATTTGTTTGAGCGGCGGAGAGTTTTACGAGCGCGAGAGCGGTTTTAAAAAATGATGCTGCTTTGAGGTCGCTGATTTGGAAGTTTTCTGCTGCACGGACTGTGAAAGCTCCAAAGTAGGCTTCTTGTGGAACTTTTAGTTCACCCATGGAATCTGTTTCGGAACGGAATTTGTTGGTGTTTGGCATTTGAGAAGATTTATTAAAGTGAGTTAGTGATTTCGGTGATGCTGAAGTTTTCGATTGTTTCTTGGTTTGCCCAAGTGTATTTGCATGTGATGAGGCCGGTTGTTTGATTGAATTCTACTACTTCAACTTCTTGATAAATTCCTGCAACGGGAGCAAAGATTTTTTGTGGTTCATCATCTTCTTGCTCGGTTTTTATTTCTGGTTTTAGTTCGAGTAATTTGAATTCTTCCATGGTGAGGACTTTGAGGAATTCGTCTGCAGTGTAGGCAAGGATTTTTTCGTTTTCTTCGTCATGATGGATGATTTGACCTTTTTGGTAACTGTTGTTTCCGCGATCAATGGCAATTGTACGGCCAGGGCTGATGATTTCTTCATTTAGCATTGAAAACGAGGAAGGGATGAGAGGTTTTTCTTCATCGCCAAATGCTTCGCTGAGATAGTATGCAGTTGTTTCTTCGGCGTTTGCGATGATTGCTTTTGTCATGCTGCCGTTTTCGTCTTGCCACCAAGTGAGGATGATGTCTCCGGTTTGTGGTTTAGTGTCTTTGTCTGTTTTGAGTGGAATGATGAGGGAGTTGGCGATTTGAGTTTTTTGGCCATTGAGGTATTCGATTTCTGAAATGCCTTCGGCTTTTTTCGACATTTTTGCTGGATGGAAGATGATTTTTGTTGTTGTGGGGTCGGAAACAAATAATTGTCGGAAAGTGAAGGCGCTTGGAGCGAGAATGTAATCGCCATTTTCAGCGGTTGTTTCAACTATTTCGTAGTCGAAGGGGATTTCACCGGTTAATGTTTCGTCGATGAATTTTTTTTGATCTTCAACGACTGGTGCAGTTTGGCAGGCGGTAAATAATAGAGTAGCTAATAAGAGGTATTTGGACATTTTTCTTGGTTAGAAATTTTTTAATGTTGCTTTGAAGAGCCGTGGTTTGCGTAATTTGATTGGGGTAATTGGTTTTTTTAATAATGCTTTTTTTTCTGCTAAGTTGATGTTGGAAATTGTTTCGGTTGCACCTTTTTTTAATTTAATTTTTTCGTAAAGAATTGTTTTGGTGATTTTTTTATCTTTGTTTTTACAAGTAATTTCAAAATTGTAGGTCGCGGGTTTCAGGGAGCGAGTAATTGAAAAAGTACCTTTGCTAGTTGTTTTTTTGTTTTTGGGAGTTTGGTCGTCAATTTTTAGTGTGACAGTGCCATTCATGCAGTTGTTGCCGCTGAAAGTAATTTTACTGAGGGATCTTGGGTTGGTTGAAGAAGAACTATTTTGAGTTAAAGGTCTTGGGTCATTGTTTTGGTTTTCTTGTGGAGGGCCAGCGATACTGATAGAGAAGTTCACTGCGGAAGCGAGCATTGATTTGATTTGTGGTGAGAATGTTATAGCTAATCCACCAATGATGAAAATAATAAGGATGCTGATGTGATGTTTTTTGTTGAGCATTGGTTAAATTGCGGTGGCGGTTAGGGTCATGTCGATATTGTAATTTCCCGTTTCTTGTTCTGAAGGAACTGTCTGGGAAATAGCGATGTTTGTCAAATCCCAATAGCAGTTTGTGGAAGCACCTCCGCCAGCTGTTAGTAATGTGATACTGTTGATGACGCCTTCAGAAAAGCTTGAAGATGATCCAAGGGTCAGTCCGGTTGAGTTACAACCGCCTTGAGGTGTGATGTCGGCATTGCTCGCGTCGATAGTCATTCTTCCACCTAAGGAGTCTGCGTCACCGCCATCACCTGCGTTGGCGGTGGAGTCATTGAAATCGTAACTGTGAGAAGTACTTTCCCAAAAAGAGGTTGTTCCTCCTGTGGCGGCGATTGTGAGGTTCCAAGCTGCAGATGCTGTTGTGTTGTTGATGCGAATTTTTTGGGATGCTGTGCCGAGATTGCCCGTGGCTGTTTGGTTGTTAAATGAAAATGGGCGGGAGTTCATTGTGACCGAGGGGCTTCCGACTAAGGTGCCTCCAGCATCAACGATATTGACTTCGAGAACTCCGCCACCGCCACCACCTTGAGCTGTCGTGGTGCCAGCAACAGCCACACTAGTGCCTGGTGAGGTGTAGCCCTTCGCAACAGTTACTTCGGTTGAGGGGTTGGCGATACTGAGTTCGATAGTGTCATTGTCATTTGCTGTCGCAAGTATGTCTAAGACGACATAAAGGCATACTTGGCTTGTGCCTACGCTGATTGAGCCACTAATGGTTGCTTTTTGTGAGGCGTTGAAGGTTGCGGTTTGGCCGAAAAGATTTTCATTGCCATCGTAATTGCAGTTACTGGTAGTTTCGTAATAGATGTCGATGTTGGCGAGGTTGTTTTCGGCGTCGATGGTGCCGGTTTCGCTGATCGTGAGGCTTGTAAGATTTGTTGAACCATATTCTCTGCTGATTGTGAAGGAGCCGATATATTCGTTTGTACTGTCGATGTTGACAGTGGCTGTTTG
>CAZVOZ010000003.1:0-5711 GCA_964629065.1 uncultured Candidatus Peribacteria bacterium | reverse complement strand
CCAAACAAGGTCTGGTTGAAAACCGGGGGCGGTGATGTTTTGACTTGTGCCGTTGCCGGTGTAGTTGTTGACATAGAAGTTTGTGTCAGTTGCAAAGGCGAACCAGTGATAGAGGCCGGCGGCTGTATTGGAGTTTGCGCCTGTGCCGATTTGGAATTGATTAGCGCTGAGTGATTGAATGGTATTTGAGGTTTCAGCGGTGCCACTAAAAAAATTACTGAGGTCACCGGCCATTGATGATGTTCTGAAGGTTCCGGCACTTGCACCATTTCTTTTCATTCCGACGAGGTCTGGTAGAAATGGGATTTGGGTGATGTTGCGATTGTCGATACCATTGCCCATGTATGCGCCGATGGTGAAGTTGGCGGCGCCGCTTTTTGTGGATGGACTCCAGGCGTTGCCAAAGGCTTGCCAATGGTAAGTGCTGGCTGCGGCGTTTGCTTCTAGGCTTGCACCAACGGCGAAGCCATCGCCGGTTAGTGAGGTAATCGCTGTGGTGAAATTACTAGCGGCGTTTGCTAGATATGCGGTAGAATCACCTTTCATTAGGCTGGTACGGAAGATACCTTGGCCGGTACTGGTGTTTTTGATGATGACAAGGTCGGGCGAAAATCCGAGGCCGCTAATTGTTTGGGTTGTACCGTTGCCGGTGTAGCTGCCAGTGTCCATTTTGAATGTGCCGGATGATGAGACGCTGGGAGCGCCGGCGAATGAGACATGGTAGATTGTTTGGAGGTTTTCATTGCTTTGGACGCCGGAGCCGACTTGAAAGCCGTCATTTTGGAGAGCTTGAATGACATTGACGGAATTGGCTGAGGCGGCGTCCATTCTGCTGGAATAATCGCCGTAGGTGTCAGTAAAGTTCATGTATGGAATGCGGTTGTTTGAAGTCGCGCTGGTGCCGTTTTTGACGAAAGTGAAATTGGGAACGAAGCCGACGCCGGTAATGTTGCGATTATCTACACCGTTGCCAGCGTAGCTTCCAACATTCATCGCCCCAGCGACTGATTTGAAGGCGACATAATAGTATGTTGAAGTGTTAGTATTGTTGGTTGCGCCGACTGTGAAGTCGGTGGCGTTAAGGGTTGTGAAAAGGGCGCCAGCAGTATTGGCTGCGGTATTTGTAAAATATTCTCCTCTGTTGTTGGCCATTGAAGTGGTGCGGAAATTTCCTGCGACGGCGGTGGATTGTTTTACCATGACGAAGGCGGGAGTAAAACCAATATCGATTGCGCGTGGCGAAGTGCCGTTACCGGTGTAGCTACCGACGCAAAAGGTGCCGGTAGCGCTGCAGTCGGATCCGGCAAAAGCGACCCATTGATAGCGCACATTTGATGTGTTGACATTGGCGTTATTGCCGACGGAGAAGCCGTCGGCGGCGAAAGTGATGAGGGTGGAGGTGTTATTGGCTGTAGCTGAGAGAAATGCCGTGTTGTTGGCAGGCATTGCGGATGTTTTCCAAAGGCTCGCACCAGCGGTGGTATTGGATTTTATAAGGACGAATTGTGGTTGAAATCCTAGTCCAGATAGGGATTGAGTACTTCCGTTGCCGATATAATAACCGGTTTGCATTTGGAAGGTTGCCGCGGAGGTAGATAAAGAGATAAGGAGATAAAGAGATAAAGAGATAAAGAGGTAAAGAAAGAATTTAACCTTTGGGAGCGCGGATTTTAGTTTTAGCTTTAAGTTCATAAGGGGGAGCGATTTTGTTCACTTTTGCCAATAATTGCCATGAGACATTTTTCTTTTTGGCGATGCTTTGAATATTATCGCCAGATTTGATTGTGTAGGTGGTCCAAGTTTTTTCGATCCAGCGGCGGCGTTTTCGGGCTATTAGGTTGATTATAATGAGGATTATGAGGAGTAAAATGATTGGGCCAAGAATCAAAAGTCCAATTGTTGATGGTGGTACGAAATAGCGAATCATTTTAGTTTCGATGATTTCTTTTTCTTGATCGTGAGTGTAGTCAATGATGAGAGCGGAGTGGTATATGCCGCCAAACAATGGGCGTGGTATTTCAAAATTTAGTTCGAGGGTGGAGTCTTGGAGGATGCTGAATTTACCTCCTTGTTCACGGATTTTTTGGCCAAGAGTGTTCCAAGTTTTTACTTTGATGTTTGCGTCAACTGAAACATTGCCAGAATTTTTAATCGAAGGGCTGAGTAGGATATTGCCGTTGTCGCCGAATGATTGATTTAGTGTGGCATCTTCGAGTTTTTGGATAACTTTGCCGGGGATGGTGATGGCGACTCGGAGTGCTGTGCGTGTGGCGAGGCTAACGCCTGATTCATTTGAGGAAGGAGGTTTGTATTCTTGGATTGCGATACAGCCGTTGTGTTCGCCGGGTGAAATTTTCTCAGGAACTTCGATCAAAAAATTAACTACGCTTTGGGAAAATGGAGGAAGGTAGACAAGGTTTTTGTTTATTTTCAACCATTGTCCGACGGCGTCTTTGTTTTCAAGGAATTGTTTGCACGCGAAACCACCGCCGCTTGATGGCGTGTAATCAGTAGGGTAGACGATTAGGTATTTGTCTTGTTCGGTGTTGTTAATGACAGTAACTCCTTCTTGTTGTTTTGATCCTGGCGCTAAGGTGTGAATGAAAATGTCTTTACTGCGTTCAACTTCACTATTTGGGTAGGCTGGTCTGCCACCAATTCCGCCGTATTCGATCGCTGATGCTGCGAAAGAAAAGAGAAGGGAAATTGAGAGGGAGAGAATTATTTTTTTCATTGTACTTATTATATAGCTTTGGATATTGATCTGGAAATTTTTTCAAAAAAAAGAGGTTGCGCTTTTTAGGCGAAACCTCTTTGATCTTAAAAAAGTTTTAATTTAGCTGGCAACGATTGATACAGTCATATTGATGTCATAATCGTTCGCAACTCCTTGTTCCGCTGGAATTTTTTGACTGATGTCGACATCGGTTAGTGACCAGTCACCAATGTCGTCAGAATTGGCCGCTCCAGTAAGGATAGTGATGCTGTCTGTTACTCCTTGTGAAAAGCTTCCAGAAGCTCCTTTGCTGATGTTGTTTGTTGTACAAGAGTCACATTGCCCAGCGGCAAGTGTTCCTCCGCTAGCGTCTACGGTCATTTGCCCGCCTACGGAGTCAGCATCGCCACCATCGGTACAGCCTGAACCTGTTGGGTCGTTGAAATCGAAGTCGCTGGCCGCGCCATCCCAGACATTTGTTGCTGCTCCAGAGGCTAGGCTCACTGTCCAGCCATTATCAGCGGCGTCAGGGTTTGTGATGTAAATTTGTTGCCCAGCGGTTCCGAATGTACCGGTGACTGTTTGACAGGCAAAGCTAAAGGCTGCATTGGTCATGGCGACCGATGGTGAGCCAACTGTGGCATAACCCGCGTCAACAATGTCTACGGCAAGCGAACCTCCGGTGATTGTTTGGGTGAAGTTCGAAGTGGCACTAGCTAAAACTAATCCTGCTGAAGAGAGGATTACGGTAAATGCGATCACAAGTTTTGTGAGGTAGGTTAGGTTGAGCTTGCTGACAATAAAGCTACGCATTTTTGTTTTTATTTTTTATGAAATATAACCTTATTTTATCATGAAAATTGATTTCGGGGAAGTGTAGAATTAAAAAAACTTGCAATTCGCTTGGAAATTGGTAATATCCGTCTGCTTTTAATGAATATTTATGGCTCGAATTTGTCAAGTTACAGGAAAGAAAGGGTCTACTGGAAATAGCCGCAGTCACTCCAATCGTGCGGTGAAGAGGGAGTTTCGTGTGAATCTCGTGAAGAAAATGGTTTTTGATCCGCAAACGGGCAGAGCGAAGAGAATTCGTATTGCTGCTTCAACTTTGAGGACTTTGACCAAGAAAATGGAGTAGTAGTTTAGATAAGGAGATAAAAAGATAAGGAGATAAGGAGCTGGCTGAGATATTTTAGGCCAGTTTTTTTGTGTTTGGGCAATGGGAGTTTTGTTGTTGATTTTTCCGACAGTGTTTGTGGGGAGGAGTTTTTGTAGTGGATTTTGGGCGTGGTCGAGATTGTCGACAGGGGGTTTTTGTGGCTATTTTTAGGCTTGATTGCGGTGATGTGGATTCGTTATGTAGAGAGTGTCATTATCTTTTTAACCTTTAAAGTATGACTGAGGGCACAATGACGGGAGTCGCTAATGCGGCGGCGCAAAATATCAAGGGGCATAGCCGTGATTACGGCCAAGTAATCTATCAATTGCCACATTTGATGGATCTTTCTTATGTGGAATTGGAAAAGCGGAATTTGGAGATGAAAAAACGGCGTTTGACTGGGATCACGAGTGATGAAGTGCGCGATGAGATGTTGGATTATTTGAAAAATGAAGGGGGGATTAAGGCCGTGATGGTTTGTTTTTCTGATTTGGAAGGGAAGTTGCATACTTTGGATTATGATAAGAATTTTATGGTTTCGTCTGAGGATAATCTGACTTTTGATGGGTCTTCGGTGAAGGGGTTTTCGGAGTTGGGTGATAGTGATTTGCGGTTGAAGGCGGATTGGACGAGTTTTAAATGGCTTCCGGCTGATTTGTTTGGGCCGGGGAAGGTTTTGGTTTTTGGAAATGTTTGTAATGGCGATGGGTCGCTTTATGCTTCGGATTTCCGGGCGAATTTGGCTTCTTTGTCTTTTGATCTTCGAGCGAAAGGAGTGATTGTGAATGTGGCGCCGGAGGTGGAAGGGTTTATTTTTAAAGGTGAGTTTGCAGAGCAAATGTTTGATGAGAGGAAAGGGTTTGAATTGGCGACGATGAGTGGTTATTTTAATTCTTTGCCGCAGGATACTTTGAGGCTTTTTATTGATAAGTTTGCGGAAGTGAAGAGGGCTTTGGCGTTTGAGAATGAAAAGGATCATCCGGAAGTGGCGCCGGCGCAGTTTGAGTTGAATTTTCGGTTTACGGAGATGTTGAATAATGCTGATCAGATTCAGATTTATAAGTTATTGGCGCGCCAAGTGGCGAAGTCGATGGGTTTTACGGCTTGTTTCTTGCCGAAACCGATTGCGGGGTTAAATGGTAGTGGGATGCATATGAATATGTCGCTTTCGCGTGATGGGGTGAATAGTTTTTATGGTGAGAGTGATGAGTTGAAGTTGTCGGGTGAGGCTTATAAGTTTATTACGGGAATTTTGTATTATGCGAAGGATTTGTGTTTGGCGATGAATTCTTCGGTGAATGCTTATCGTCGTTTGGATCCGAATTTTGAGGCGCCAAATGAGATCAAAACTTCGGCGAAGGATCGCAGTGCGATGGTGCGGGTGCCGATTGGGAATGCGAAAAGTGCGCGGATGGAGGTGAGGACGGTAGCGCCGGATTGTAATCCTTATTTAGTGACTTATGCTTTGGTGAAAGCTGGTTTGGAAGGGATTGAAGCGGATGCCGCGCGTTATGAAGAAATGAAGCGAGTGGTTTATGGTGGGGAAGTGGAGAAATTGCCGGGGGCGATTCAGGATGCGATGAAGGATTTTGAAGCGAGTTCGTTTATGAAAGAAATTTTGGGTGAAGCGAATATGCGGAAGTATTTGGAATTGAAGGAAGCGGTTTCGGATCGTTCGCCGAAGGCTTTGGGTAAAAAGGTGAAGAATCGCGAAGTTTTGGATCATCATGAGGTGACGAATCAAATGATTAAGGCGGACTTTTAAGACAGATTAGAAATTAGAGATTAGAAATAAGAAGTAAGAGGCTCTAGGTGATTTGCCTGGGGCCTTCTTTT
>CAZVOZ010000002.1:13259-59221 GCA_964629065.1 uncultured Candidatus Peribacteria bacterium | reverse complement strand
ATACCGCAATCTTAATCAGCTACGCCCAAGGTTTCGAACTAATCAAAAAAGCCGCGGCAGAACAAAATTGGCAAATCAACCTCAGCGAAATCGCTCGCATCTGGCAAGGCGGCTGCATCATTCGCGCGGACATTCTCAAAACTCTCCACCAAGCCTACAAAAAATCTGCCAAAAACCCACCACACCTTTTCGCCATCAAATCACTAAAAATCAACCCCACATCACTTCAAAAACTCCTCGCCCAAACCAGCCTCTCAGAAGTCTCCACCCCAGCCTACTCCGCAAGCCTCAATTATTTCAAAGCAATCACTTCCGAAAATTCACCGGCAAATCTCATCCAAGGCCTCCGCGACTTCTTCGGTGCGCACACTTACGAACGCACCGACAAAAAAGGCAGTTTTCATACGAATTGGTAATTCCTACCCAAACATCACCGCACACAAAAGCAGCAAATTCCCCCACCACCCAAAGAAAGAAATCAAAAAACTCACCGTAATTTTCCACTGCCAACTAAAAGGCAACAGTTTTTCAGACTGCCCTTTCGCTTCACGCCGCAATAAATAGCGACTCACCCCAAAAGTCAAAAACAAACCATTAAAAATCAACACACCATCAATCGCATACATCAAACCCACAACCCCTAAATCAGCAAAACCAAACACCAAATAAAGTCCGACCAAATGCAACAAAATCCCTAACCAAATCAACGGTTTCGTCACCTTGTGCGTCCTAGTTGTCGCCAAAGTCCAATACTCTGACTTCCTCCCCAAAAATCCATGAATATCAATCACCGTCACCGCACCAAGCCCAATCACAAAACCCGCCAATAAAACAAACAAACTAAGTACCTCAGAATTGAAAATCATTTTGGATTGGGATTAAGATTGATAAATTTTCGCTCTCAAATAATGATCCACAATCACCAAATTAGCCATCGCCTCTACAATCGGCACCGCCCGCGGCACCACACAAGGATCATGCCTTCCCACCGCGCGCATCTTCGCCTCTTCACCCGAAACTGAAACCGAATCCTGCTCCTTCATCACCGTCGCCACAGGCTTAAACGCCACGCGAAAACAAACATCCTCACCATTAGAAATCCCTCCTTGAATACCACCAGAATTATTCGTCTTCGTCCGCACCCGCTCTCCCTCCTTATAAAACTGGTCATTATGCTCACTACCCTTCATCTCAACTCCCCCAAAACCACTCCCCACTTCAAAACCCTTCACCGCATTAATCGACATCATCGCCTTACCCAAATCCGCATTCAAACGATCAAAAACCGGCTCACCCAAGCCAACCGGCAAACCTTTGACTACACAACTGACTACCCCACCAACCGTATCGCCCTCCGCTTTGACCTTTTCAATCAATTCAATCATTTGCTCCGCCGCGCCAGAATCTGGACAACGCACCACATTCGCCTCCACCATTGACCTTGTCACTTCACCAACATCACCAGCCCGCAAATCCCCCACTTGCGACACAAAACCCGTACACGAATACCCCTCAATCACCGACTCTAAAAACTTCTTCGCCACCGCTCCCGCCGCAACACGACAAGCCGTCTCCCGCGCCGAAGATCGCCCACCACCACGATAATCCCGCACACCATATTTTTCTTGATAAACATAATCCGCATGCGAAGGCCGAAAAACCTCTGCCACATTCGCATAATCCCCCGACCGCTGATCTTTATTCTTAATCAACATCATAATCGGCATCCCCGTCGTCACACCTTCAAAAACGCCCGTCATAATCGACACGCCATCTTCCTCATCTCGACTAGTCGTGACACTACTTTGCCCTGGCCGCCGTCTATCCAACTCCACTTGCACATCTTCCTCACTCAAAGAAAGCCCTGCCGGACAACCATCAATCACACAGCCAATCATCGGCCCATGCGATTCGCCGAAAGTCGTCACCACAAAAATTTTACCAAAACTATTACCAGCCATATCGCCAATTTAACATTCCTCTGCTAAAATAAAAAGCATGAAAATCCCCTCTACTACATTAATCATCTTCGGCGCTTCCGGCGACCTCGCCAAACTCAAACTCTTTCCCGCCATCAAAGAACTAAAAGCCCAAAACCGCCTCCCCGCCGAATTCCAAATCATCGGCTTCGCCCGCAGCCCGAAACCAAAAACTCAAAACATCGACTACATCCAAGGGGACTACACAAACCTTGAAGATTTCAAAAAACTCAAAGCCCAAATCAAACACAAACACATTCTCAGCTACTTCGCCGTACCACCAAACATTTTCCAACCGATCGTTCAAAACCTCGCCGAGGCCAAAATCAAAACGAAACTAATCCTCGAAAAACCCTTTGGCGAAAATGCCAAAACCTCCAAAGAACTTTTCCACTTCATCAGCAAATACTTCTACGAAAAAGACATCTACCTCCTCGACCACTACCTCGGCAAAAACGCCGTCAAAAGCCTCCTCCACCTCCGCCACGAAAACCGCATCCTCAACCTCATGATGAAAGGTGCCGAAATCGCCAACATCCAAATCTCCGCGCTCGAAACCATCGGCATCGAAGAACGCGGCGGCTACTTCGACCAAGTCGGCGCGCTCAAAGACATGCTCCAAAGTCACCTCCTCCAAATCCTCGCCCTCATCACCATGTCCATCCCCATCACCGAAGACGAACACAGCCTCCACCAAGAAAAAGAAAACATCCTCTCCTCGCTCAAATTCGAAGCCTCCCAAAAAAACCTCACCCTAGGCCAATACGCCAGCTACACCAAAGAAAAAAACATCCCCAAAAACTCCAAAACCGAAACCTTCGTCGCCGCAAAACTCTTCATCAACCGCGAAAGTTGGTATCAAGTCCCGATCTACATCCGCACCGGCAAAAAACTTTCCACCCGCAAAACTTACATTACCATCGAACTAAAAAAATTCCCCTTCCAAGACAAAAAAACCGAACCCAATAGACTCATCTTCATCCTCCAACCAGACGAAGAAATCCAAATCCACCTCACTGGACAAGAAAAAATCCAACATACCAAAACCTCTCTCTCCTGCGAAGGCGACCGCTGCCTCAGCGAATACTCCTTCCTCATCCGTGAAGCCCTGCGCAGCCGCAAAAAATACTTCCTCACCATCAACGAAATCATCGCCGCCTGGGAAATCACCGACCAAATCCTCTCCCTAATGAAAAAAATCAAAACCGCCAAATATCCCGACGGCTCACTCGGCCCCAAAAACAACTTCCCTTGGTATGAACTCTAAAAACTTCACTTCCGAATCCGAGTGGATCGAGACAGCGCTCGATTACATCCGATCAATCAATCCAAAAACTGTTGCACTCTGCGGCGGCCAAACAGTTAAGCCTCTTTACCAAGCCCTAAGCCAAACTCCCCTCGCCAAACAAGCCCACTTTTTCCAAACCGACGAACGCTTCGTCCCCGCCACACACCCCGACTCCAACCAAAAAATGATCCGCGAAATTCTCAAACCAGCACACTTCACGCCCTTCAACACCGACCTACAAATCGAAACATCTATCGAAGACTACACCGCCAAAATCCCCACTCAATTCGACCTCATCATCCTTTCCCTCGGCCCCGACGGCCACATCGCCTCAATTTTCCCCGACACACCAGAATCCACCGAACCCGTCACTTACACAATCGCGCCAAAAGAATTTGCAATTAAAGATCGCCTCACCCTCACCATCCCCACGATCCTCAAAGCCAAACACATCCTCCTCCTCGCCAAAAACCGCGACACCACAATAAAAAGGCTGGAAGAGGAAAATCTTCCAGCCAGTAAAATAAAACAGAAAGCTCAAACAATAAACCTCACTCCCTAACTAGCAATATCCCTCATCCCAAGAGCAGCATCCATATTATTAGCCAACTGCAACCATCTTTCCAAGAAAACAGAACCTTTCCCCAAAGAGCTTAATGGCTCTGCAAAAACCATCAGATCATTATTCTGATCAAAAACATTACAAGTCCCATCATCAGAAAACTCTACCCTTCCTAAATCCTTCATTACTCCATCCCTACCAAATTTCAATTTAACCACATACTTATCCTTCATCACAGATTCATGCATTTCCACTTGACCATGAGAAAAATTAGGTTCTCTCACCATCACCTTCTTAATATAACTAATTGCTGCTTTTGTTTCTGGCAAAAGATCTTTAAATTCAAAACTCTTATCTTTTGGAGAAACAGAATCAACCGCAGCTTGAACATTTTCTCCCACCTTGTCACCAGCCTCATGATATAAATCCGTAGTCTCGACTCTCACCTTTGCCTCAGCTTCATTCGAACCAACAACCCTCGCTCGAGATTCACGCTCAAGTTTCAAAAAGTTTTGCGCCTCAACAATTTTACCTTCAGCAAGAAGCAATTCAGTTTCAATTTCTGACTGATCTTTATTTGAAACCCTCTCATCCAAATCAAAATACTTATCATACAAATCAGCCAAATGATTGGCAGATTTCTCCAAAGCAGAAATCCTTCCTTCACCTCTAGAAAATTCCTTCAACTCATCCATCACCCCCCTCAATTCAAGCTCCACTCGAACCAAATCAGCCATCATCTTCCCTTTTTCACCTTCAGCCAAATATGACAGCTGATCTTGTGATTCAAGCCCCACAGGTAGAGATTCTGGCTTAACATGAGGACCACGAATAGGCTGTTCCTCAATAACCATTTTATTAGAATTAGCACGTTCCAAAGCATCATTTACCACGCTGATTTGCCATTTTGCAGTTTCCAAATCAGCTTTGATACTCTTAGAGTCAATTTTCGTCATTTTCACATCAAAATTCGAATATTTATTCGAAACCCCTTCCATTTTCTTAGCAAATCCCTTCAACACCCCTAAATATTTCTCTTCCAAAGTTGAATTACCACTCAACGAGTCAATCAATGAATAAATTGTCACCTCAGAATCAGCTAAATCAATCAACAACCTCTCTTTTGAACTCAAATCTAAAAAACCATCACCCACCAAGGCATCCGCAACAGTACTCTCAGCTTCTCTCCTAACACTCTTCGC
The DNA here is from genome assembly GCA_964629065.1 of uncultured Candidatus Peribacteria bacterium. Classification (GTDB taxonomy): domain Bacteria; phylum Patescibacteriota; class Gracilibacteria; order UBA1369; family LOWO2-01-FULL-3; genus CAYORB01. The sequence goes on along the minus strand of CAZVOZ010000002.1, from coordinate 54,190 downwards.
AAGTTCATCATACTTTTTATTAAACTCCTTTTTATCAGCCCCGTATGTTCCCTCAACCTCCAACATCTTCTTCACAACATCTTCAAATCTAGGTTCGCCATTAAAAGCACGCTCACCTCTAGCTCCTTTCATGTAATCCTTTGCATTCTCAAACGCATTCTTCAAATATTGGCCACTCCATTTTCGATCAACGGCCGTTTGAACTTCATCTGCTGTAACATTTTCAAAATAAGGAATTCTACGAGTTAAATCCCAAATCACTTTCGTCAAATAATACCCCTTCCCCTTATCATTAGTATCCAAAGCTTTCTTTAATTCATATACAATCTCCTCTCTACAAGTACCTTCATCAAATTTAATAGCCTCAAGCTGGTTCGCCAGAACATCTCCACCTACCAAACCTCCCTCCTTAGTATTCGGCACCTCCTCCCCCCTAAAAACCAACCTTTTCTCCCTAAATAAATTAAATAAACTTTTCATTTTTATTTTTGTTAAACTTTGCGTATATTTTACCACAATCATGCCAAATTCACAAGCCACCACAAGCGCAAAAACCGCCCATCACCGCGCCCAAATCCTCCAAGCCATCCGCGACTTTTTCACCAGCCAAAAATTCCTCGAAGTTGAAACGCCCATTCTCGTCAAAACTCCAGGCATGGAGCCACATCTAACGCCGTTCGAAACGCGCTTCACAAACCAAAACAAACTCTACTTAAACCACTCCCCCGAACTCCAAATGAAACGCCTCCTCGCGCGTCCAGGCTTCACCAAAATTTTCCAAATCACAAAAGTCTTTCGAAACGGCGAAATCGGCGGGCCAACCCACAATCCCGAATTCACCATGCTCGAATGGTACCGCCACAAAGCCGACTACAACCACCTCATCAAAGACTGCCAAAACCTCCTCCAACACCTCGCCAAACTCCCCTTCATCAGCAAAGCCACAAAAACCCTCATCACCAAACCACTCACCGAAACCACTTGCGCCGAACTTTTCCAACAAAAACTAAACATTAACCTCAAAAATCTCCAAACCGAAGCCAAAAAAACCTACGACCTCGGCGATTGCACAAGCTTCGATGATATTTTTTTTAAACTACTATTAGATCATCTCGAACGCCACCTCGGCCAAACCGCGCCGCAAATCCTCAAAGACTACCCATCCACCCAAGCCGCCCTCGCCAAAAAATCCGCCACCGACCCCTTCTACGCCGAGCGCTTCGAGCTCTACATCAAAGGCCTCGAACTCGCCAACGGCTTCTCCGAACTGATCGACGCCACCGAACAACGCGAAAGACTAAAACAAGAACAACACGAACGCCAAAAACTCGGCAAAACCGTCTTCCCCATTGACGAACAATTCCTCTCTGCCCTAGAATCGATCAGCAAGCCTTGCGCCGGCATTGCCCTCGGCATTGACCGCCTCGTCATGCTCCTTCTCGGGAAAAAACACATCAACGAAACGCTCCTTTTCCCCGCCACCGAATTCATTAACCACTAAACATGGCATCCACCACAAACATCGTTAAAGGTCTCACTCTCAGCTGGAAACACGGCAATTGGCTCATCGTCGACGCCCAATTCGTCAACCCAGGAAAAGGTGCCGCTTTCACTCGCTGCAAACTTCGCAATATCAAAACCGACCAAGTCGTCGAAAACACCTTCCGTTCCGGCGAAGCCGTCGAAACCGTCGAAACTCAACGCAAAAAATGCCAATACCTTTACAACGACGGCAGCGAATACCACTTTATGGATAACGACAGCTACGAACAATTCTCATTCCCAGAAGCCACCATCGGCGATGCCAAAAGATTCCTTCTCGAAGACACCGAATGCTACGCCCTCTACATCGAAGGCACTCCCGTCAGCATCCAACTACCGCCAAAAATGACCTTCACCGTCATCTCCGCTCCACCCGGAGTCAAAGGCGACACCGCCACCGGCGGCTCCAAAGATGTCGAAATCGACACCGGCGCCAAAGTCAAAGCTCCCCTCTTCATCAGTGAAGGCGAAAAAATCATCGTCAACACCGAAGACGGCAGCTATGTCAGCAAAGCCTAATTACTCCAATAATCCAGATTCCGCTGAATCAAATCAGCCATTTCACGGAATTTGGCGTGCACCCGATTATAAGTATCTCCATCAACTTCGGCCTCTTTAATATCCTTAAAGAAATCCATTCCATAATTATAATCCTCCCAAAACGGATTCCCGTTAGCAATCCACCGATCAACATATTCCTCCAACCAAATCAAAGTTTCCATAGCCGTCGCTCCATCTGATTCACCACTATTATCTTCTAAAATTATCTCTCTCCCACCCGTCCCACCTTCACCACCGCTACCCTCATCGCAAGGATTATATTTCACGAAATCAATTTTCCCGCTTTCGTCAGCAACATACCCCAACGACTTAAAATAATTCGCATCAAATCGCCCAGAAACTACCGTCAAATCAAAATTCGCTGGAAAATACAAAGCAAAATCATAATCATCCACATACACACATCCTTCATTAAAAATCGCCAAATCCTCAGCATTAAAAGTAAAAGTATCCGCAATAAAATCCTCATCCTTATAAGAACCATCACTATAACCCCCCATCGTTTCACCATCCTTCACCAAATACCCTTCTAAAGCCTTAAAGTAAGTCCAATCCTCACCTTCCAAATCCGCCGCGCGCTCATCTGGCACAAAATACAAAGAAAACAAATCATCCACCAAAGCTCCCTTAAACTCAAACCTTGCCACCGCCGGATAATGAATAAATCGATCAACCCTCTCCTCAATCTCCTCAAAATCTACCGGCGCATCCTTATCACTACTATCCTCCAAATGCTCATCCAAAGTCCCTTCGCCATCTTTCACCGCCCGTGTCGCCAATTCCGCCATTTGCTCTCGACGCATCGGCGTATTAAAACCACTCACATCCGGCGGAATCAAATGACTGTCCGCAGCCGCATTCACCACGCCCACATACCAAACATCACCCTCATTTTCACTAAACTCATAACCAAAAACCGCCAAAGTCATCTTGATCGCCTCCACCACCGTCACATCCTGCGCCGGCCGAAAAAATCGCCCATTCTCATAACCGACCACAAACCCTTTATCCTTCGCATAACAAACATATTTCGTGAACCATTGCCCCGCCACAACATCCTCAAAACACTTTTGATTAAAATAAGGCGCCAATTCATTATCCGAAATCCCCACCGCCTCAATCAAAATCTTCAACAACTCCGCCCGTGAAAGCGTCTTATCCGGCCCAAAAGTCCCATCCGGATACCCATCAATCACATCCCTTTCCTGCAAAAAATTCACCGCCCGCGCATACTCACTATCTTCTTCCACATCAGGAAAACTCGCAAAAGCCGTCAAAGAGCTCAACAAAAACAAACCAATAAATAATAATTTCTTCATTTTTAATTTTTAATTCTTAATTCATCAGGTATTCTACACACGCCTAAACTTAAATACAATTTCATGATCGACATCAAATTCATCACCGAAAACCCTGACCAAATTCGCGAAGGCTTAAATCGCAAAAAATCCCGCGTCGACCTCGACCAAATCCTCAAACTCTCCGAACAACGCAACGAAAAAATCCAAACCATCGAAGCCCTCCGCGCCAAACAAAACGCTTCATCAAAAGGCAAACCAACACCCGAACAAATCGCTGAAATGAGCGAATTAAAAGAACAAATCAAATCCCTCGAACCAGAAATCGAAACCCTCGAAAACCAAATCGACGAACTCGCCCTCCAAGTCCCAAATCCCCCACACGAATCCGTCCCTCACGGCAAAGACGACTCTGAAAATGTCGTCGTCAAAACCCACGGCGAAAAACCAAAATTCGATTTCGAACCAAAAGACCACATCGAACTCGGCAAAAACCTCGACATCATCGACATCGAAGCCGGCGTAAACTGCTCCGGCGCCCGCTTCTACTACCTCAAAAACGAAGCCGCCTTGCTCGAATTCGCGCTCGTCCAATTCGTCGTCCACAAACTCCGCGCCAAAGGCTTCAATCCAGTCATCCCGCCAGTACTCGTCAAAGAATCCGCCATGTACGCCACCGGCTTTTTCCCCGCTGACCGCAGCGAAATCTACCATGTCAATCCAGGCGAAGACGACCTCTACCTCGTCGGCACATCCGAAGTTCCCTTAACCATGCTCCACGCCGACCAAATCCTCGACGAAACCAAAATGCCCATCCGTTATTGTGGTTACTCCAGCTGTTTCCGCCGCGAAGCCGGCTCCTACGGCAAAGACACCGCCGGCATCATCCGCGTCCACCAATTCAACAAAATCGAAATGTTCTCCTTCTGCCACCCCGACAAAACATGGGAAGAACACGAACTAATCCGCCAAACCGAAGAAGAAATCATGCAAGACCTCGGCTTTCACTACCAAGTCCTCAACATTTGCGACGGCGACCTCGGAGCTCCCGCCGCCAAAAAATACGACATCGAAGTCTGGATCCCCACCCAAGAAAAATTCCGCGAACTCACCTCTTGCTCCAACTGCACGGACTTCCAAGCTCGCCGCGCCAAAATTCGCTACAAAAACGAAGACGGCAAAAACCTCTACGCACATACCTTAAACGGCACCGCCATCGCTGTTGGCCGCACCCTCGTCGCCATCATCGAAAACTATCAAAACGCCGACGGCAGCGTCACCATTCCCGAAATCCTTCGACCTTGGATGGGCGGAATTGAAAAAATCGAAGCAAAATAAATGATCGAAACCTCAAACCTCGAAAAAAACTTCGGCCGCGAAAGCGCTTTAAAAAAGGCTACAATCAAAATCAAAGCCGGTGAATTCGTCGCCATCGTCGGACCTTCCGGCTCCGGAAAATCCACCCTCCTCCAACTCATCGGCGGCCTCGACAAACCCACCAAAGGCTCTATCACCCTCGACAGCAAAAAAATTGGCTTCATCTTCCAAGAATTCCACCTCGAACCAAACTTCACCGTCCTCGACAACATCCTCCTCCCCACCTACTTTAACAGCGAAGAAATCTACAACATCGACAAACTCCTCGCCGAAGTCGAACTCACCAACAAAAAACACCACAAAGCAAAAACCCTCTCCGGCGGCCAAAAACAACGCGTCGCCATCGCCCGCGCCTTCATCAACAACCCCGAAATCATCCTCGCCGACGAACCCACCGGCAACCTCGACGAAAAAACCGGCACCAAAATCATCCAACTCCTCAAAAAAATCCACGAAAAACACCACACCACCTTTCTCATCGCCACCCACGACGAAAAAATCGCCACAGTCGCCGACCGCATTATCCACATAAAAGACGGCAAATGCTCTTAAAACTCACCCTCAAAAACCTCCGCCAACGCCTCCCAAGACACTTAATCAGTGGCCTCAGCATCGCCATCGCCACGGCCTCCGTCTTTACTTTCAGTTCCTTCAGCGCCGGCCTAAAAGAAGGCACCTTTCAAGAACTAAAAAACACCCAACCGCTCACCCAAATCACCGTCCAACCCAGCCTCGACGACCAAAACCTCATTTCCCTCTTCAACCGCAACCAAACAAACAAACTCACCGCCGCTGACATCAAAGCGATCGAACAAATCAAAGGCATCAAAGCAATCTACCCCCAAACCCAACTCGAAACCTTCTCTTCCCTCACCAGCAGCGTCCTCGGTTTTCAACTCAAGACCGACACAATGGTTTTCGGGCTCCCTTCGGAATTCCTCGAAATCGACGCCAAAATTTGGCAAAGCGACACCGAACCCTACCCCGCCCTCATCCCACGCAAATTCCTCGACATCTACAACTTTACCATCGCCATCCCCCAAAACCTCCCACGCTTCGAAGAAAAAAACCTCATCGGCAAAATCCTCACCCTCGAGCCAGGCACTTCCGTTTTCTTCCCAATCGAAAACATCAAGGACCAAAGCATCAAATTCAAAGTCATTGGCTTCTCCGACAAAATCGACCTCATCGGCATCACCGTTCCCAACCAACTAGTCGAAAAACTCAACCAAGAACTACTCAACAAAACAACCGACACCTTCCTAAAACTGTTTATAGAAACGACATCCCCCGCGTTGACTACCCAAATCGCCAGCGAAATCAACCAACTCGGTTTCACCACCGACTACCTCCAAAAAAACTTCGCCAGCGTCGAATCGAAACTAATCTACATCGAAAACGCTCTCCAAATCATCAGCCTAATCATCCTAATCACCGCCGCCGTCGCCATTCTCAGCACCTTCCTCGCCACAATCAGCGAACGCAAAAAAGAAATCGGCCTCCTCAAAGCAATCGGCGCCACCAAAAACCACCTCCGCATCCTCATCCTCCAAGAAGCCCTCATCATCGGCCTCCTCGGCTCCTTCACCGGCATCCTCCTCGGCCTCATCACTAGCGAAATTTTGACTACCCAAATCCTCAACCAATTCAGCGACCTCAGCATTATCCCCGAAAAAATCTTCCTCATCACAACAGAAAACATTATCAAAAGCCTCCTTCTCGGCACCGGCATCACCCTCCTCGCCGCCCTCATCCCCTCCGAAAAAGCCGCCCACATCAGCCCAATGGAGAACCTTCGGAACTAGAAATTACAGATTACAAATTAAATATTAAAAATAAAATTTAACTTTTACTTTTAATCTCTAATTTCTAATTTGTTTGACATACTCATTCCTCATCAATATACTAATCCTCGCTACCCCTACAGAAGAGTTAAGGTTTGATCAGGTAGTCAAAATTCATCTATTACTACCTTAACCATGCCGAAAACCAAAAGTTCTTCCGCTACCAAAGCGGAAAAACCGGAAAAGAAAGATCCGGTTATTTTGAATAGTCCCCGCCGCTATTTCAGCGAGCAGATGGACAAAAAAGTCCCAGTTCCAAACCTAATCGAAATCCAACTCAATTCTTACGAATGGTTTCTCGAAGAAGGTGTACGCGAACTCCTCGACGAAATCACTCCAATCCAAGACTTCTCTGGCAAAAGACTGGAGTTGCACTTCCTCGAACATTCTTATGGCGAAGCCAAATACGACGCCGAAATCGCCAAGAACAAAAACCTCACTTACGAAGCACCTCTAAAAGTGCATGTCCAGCTTATCAACAAAGAAAGCGGTGAAATTAAAGAACAAGACATCTTCCTCGGCAACATTCCACTAATGACCGAACGCGGAACCTTTATCATCAATGGTATCGAACGCGTCGTCGTCAGCCAAATCGTCCGTTCTCCAGGCGTATTCTTCTCAAAAAACGCTGGCGTTACCGGCATGCACGGCGCAAAAATCATCCCAAAACGCGGCGCATGGCTCGAAATTGAAACCGACAAAAAAGGCGTTATCACCGTAAAAATCGACCGCAAGCGCAAAATTCACATCACTTCCCTATTACGCGTTTTCGGCTACGAAAAAGACAAAGACATCCTCGAACTATTCAAAGATGTCACCGCTGGCATCGAAAGCGATTACATCCTTTCTACTTTAGAAAAAGATCCAGCCAAAACCGTCGATGAAGCTTACCAAAACATCTACAAAAAAATCCGCCCTGGCGACCTCGCCACCGTCGAAAATGCCAAAGCCTTGATCCAATCAATGTTCTTTGACTATCGCAAATACGACATGGGCACTGTTGCACGCTACAAACTCAACAAACGCTTCGGCCTCGACACTCCAAATAAGAAAAAATATCACACTTTCCAAGTCAAAGACCTCGTCGAAATCCTTCGCCACCTTGTCCTTTTGAACAACGGCGAAATCGAAGCCGACGACATCGATCACCTTTCAAACCGCCGCATTCGCCCAGTTGGCGAACTTGTCCAAAACAAATTCCGCGTTGGTATCCTCCGCACCGATCGTATCGCGAAAGATCGTATGACTGTGATGGATCTCGAAACCGTCACTCCAACGCAATTGATCAACTCACGGCCAATCACCGCTGCTCTACGCGAATTCTTCGCCAGCTCTCAGCTTTCTCAGTTCATGGATCAAACCAATCCATTGGCCGAACTCGAACACAAACGCCGCCTTTCCGCGATGGGCCCCGGTGGTCTTTCCCGCGAACGCGCATCCTTTGATGTTCGTGATGTACATCAATCTCATTACGGCCGCATCTGTCCGATCGCCACACCGGAAGGTCCAAACATCGGTCTCGTTGTCCACTTGGCTACCTACGCCAAAATCAATGAATATGGCTTCATCGAAACACCTTTCCGCAAAGTTTCTTCAACTCTCAACGGCAAAAAAGTTAAACCATTCGTCACCGACGAAATCATCTACTTCGACGCCGAAGAAGAAAAGAGCATCATCGCCGCACAAGCCAACTCCGAACTAAACGAAAAAGGCCAATTCGTCGCTACACGCGTTTCCGCGCGCAAAGGAGGCGAACCACTATTGGCTCATGTCGACGAAATCACCCACATCGACGTTTCACCAAAACAAATCATCTCGATCACAACTTCTTTGATTCCATTCTTGGAGCATGATGATAACACTCGTGCTTCGATGGGTTCAAACATGCAACGCCAAGCCGTTTCCCTCATCTCTGCCGAAGCTCCTGTCGTCGGAACCGGTATCGAAGAACTTGCCGCCAAATCTTCTGGCCAAGTAATCACCGCCGAAATGGACGGTGAAATCTCCTATGTTGATGGCCAAACAATTGTCGTCATTTACAAAAACGGTAAAAAATCTACTTACAACCTCAAAAACTACGAACGCTCCAACCAAGGCACTTGTATCCACCAACGCGCCATGGTTGAAAAAGGCCAAAAAGTGAAAAAAGGCGACCTCCTCGCCGACGGTCCAGCAACGGACAAAGGCGAACTCGCCCTCGGCCAAAACCTCCTCGTTGCCTACATGGCTTGGGAAGGCTACAACTTCGAAGATGCGATCATCATCTCCGAACGCATGGTCAAAGAAGGCTTCTACGACTCCGTTCATATCGAAAGTTATGTTATGGATGTCCGTGAAACCAAACTCGGCCCTGAAGTAATCACGCGCGACATCCCAAATGTCGGCGAAACTAAATTAAAAGACCTCGACGACCAAGGTGTCGTCCGCATCGGCGCAACTGTAAAAGAAGGCGACATCCTCGTCGGTAAAATCACTCCAAAAGGTGAAACCGAACTTACCGCAGAAGAACGCCTACTTCGCGCCATCTTCGGCGACAAAGCCCGCGATGTCAAAGACAGCTCCCTCCGACTCCCTGGTGGCGAAGGTGGAAAAGTTGTCGGCATCCAAATCTTTACAAAAGAAGCCGGCGACGAACTCCCAACTGGCGTCCTCAAACAAATCAAAGTCAATGTTGCGCAAACACGCAAAATCCAAGTCGGCGATAAAATGGCCGGCCGCCACGGTAACAAAGGTGTCGTCTCAATCGTCGTACCACAAGAAGACATGCCATTCCTACCAAACGGCACGCCGATCGACATCATCCTCAATCCTCTCGGTGTTTCCAGCCGTATGAACATCGGCCAAATCCTCGAAACCCATCTCGGATGGGCCGCAAGAGAACTCGGCTTCACCGTTGCTACACCAGCCCTTAACGGGATCACTACACAACAAATCGAAGATACTCTTATCGAAGCAGGCTTACCAAAAGAAGGTAAAATCACTCTCTTCGACGGTAAAACTGGCGAACCATTTGATCGCCCAGTAACCGTTGGTATCGCTTACATGCTCAAGCTCAACCACTTGGTCGAAGACAAAATCCACGCTCGTTCCGTTGGTCCTTACTCTCTCGTTACTCAACAACCTCTTGGTGGTAAAGCCCAGCACGGTGGTCAGCGTTTCGGGGAGATGGAAGTTTGGGCCCTCGAAGCTTACGGCGCCGCACACATCCTCCAAGAAATGCTCACAATCAAATCCGATGATGTTTACGGCCGCTCCAAAGCTTACGAATCAATCGTCAAAGGCGAAATGATCCGCAAGCCACGCGTCCCAGAATCCTTCAATGTCTTGACAAAAGAGCTCCAAAGTCTTGGTCTCTCCGTCAAATTGATGGACACCGAAGGCAAAGAAGCCGCGGAAGAAGAAAGCGAAGAAATCTTCCTCAACGAAGACCCAGAAATCCGCGAAGGCATTGCCCCAGAAGTACTTGAAGAAATCAAACAAGACTCCGAAGGCACCGCAGGCGACGAAAGCCTCGCCGAAGAAATCGCTGAAGAAAGCGAAGAAATCTAACATCTAAATCTAACAACATGAGAAGCGTTAATAAAGTAATTTTAGTCGGTAACCTCACTCGCGATCCTGAAATGCGCCAAACCCCAAACGGCCAAAGCGTCGTAACATTCGGCCTCGCGACCAATCGCGAATGGGCCACAAAAAATGGCGAACGCAAAAACTCCGCCGAATTCCACGAATGCGTCGCTTGGGCACGCCTTGCCGAAATATGTAGTCAACATCTTAAAAAAGGCCAACTGGTTTATGTCGAAGGCTACCTTAAAACTCGTAGCTGGGATAGCCTCGATGGCGTACGCAAATTCAAAACGGAAATCGTTGTCAAAGACATGATCCGCCTCGAAAAACGCAACCGTGAAGAAGGCGGCGACTACAACGACTACATCCCTGAAGAAGAAGAAAATGTTTTCGGCAACTACGACGAAGAAGTCAGCGAAAGACCAATCGCCGAAGCTCCATCTTACGAAACTCCAGCATACGAAACTCCATCTTACGAAGCTCCAGCTGAACCAGCTCCGACAGTAACCCCAGAAGAAGAAACTAACCAAAAAGAAGATCCGATCAATCGCGATCTTGGCCTCTAAAAAGGCATAATCAATCAACTTACCTTTCAAAGTTATGATGCATCACGATGACAAACAGCAAAAAGATCGCTTCGACGCGATCACGCTCTCGGTCGCCTCTCCGGAAGAAATTCTCGGCTGGTCCACTGGCGAAGTAAAAAAACCAGAAACAATCAACTATCGCACCCAAAAGCCAGAACGCGATGGTCTCTTCTGTGAGAAAATTTTCGGTCCGACCAAGAACTACGAATGTTACTGCGGAAAATACAAAAGAATCCGCTACAAAGGCGTAATCTGCGAAAAGTGTGGTGTCGAAGTCACCCACTCTTCCGTTCGCCGCAAACGCATGGGCCACATCAAATTAGCCGTACCAGTTACGCACATTTGGTTTTTGCGCTCTACACCAAGCCGTATCGGACTTCTTCTCGACTTACCAATTAAAACTCTTGAACAAGTCGTCTACTTCGCCGCCTACATCGTTTCCCATGTCGACAAAGAAGCCCGCGAAGAATCCCTCCGCAGCCTCGACACCGAATACAAAGGCCAAAAGTCCAAAATCCAAGACGAATTCAAAGAAAAAAATCTCGAAATCGAAAAAATCGATGACGAAAAAATGAAAAAACACGCTTCCATCGAATTGGAAGAATACTATGCTGAACAAATCGACGAACTCGAATACCAACATTCCGAAGCAAAAGACCTTTTGGACAAACTCACTCTCGGCGCAGTTTATTCCGAAATGGAATATCGCACTATGTCGATGAAATTCGGCCACATCTTCAAAGCCGGCACTGGCGCCGAAACCATCCGCGATATCATCGCCGCCATCGACCTCAAAGCGCTCGTCGACTCACTCAACGAAGAAGCCAAAAAATCCAGCGGCCAAAAGAAGAAAAAAATCATCAAACGCATTAAACTCGCTGGCAGCCTTGAAAAATCTGGCATCAAACCAGAATGGTTCATCATGACCACTTTGCCGATCATCCCACCAGATCTTCGTCCAATGGTCCAACTCGACGGTGGCCGTTTCGCCGCTTCCGACCTTAATGACTTGTATCGCCGCGTCATCAACCGCAACAACCGTCTTCGCCGCTTGATGTCCATCGGTGCGCCAGAAGTAATCTGCCGCAACGAAAAACGCATGCTCCAAGAAGCTGTCGACACTCTTCTCAACAATTCCGCACGCGCCGGCAAAACCGTCTTCAGCGCTGGTGACAAACGCAAATTGCGTTCACTTTCTGACATGCTCAAAGGTAAACAAGGTCGCTTCCGTCAAAACCTTCTCGGTAAACGTGTCGATTACTCTGGTCGTTCCGTTATCGTTATCGGTCCAAAACTGAAACTCAACCAATGTGGGATTCCAAAATTGATGGCCGTGGAACTTTTCAAACCATTCATCATCGGTCGTTTGATTCGTGACGGCTTTGCTCACAACATCAAAAACGCCGAAAAACTAATCACCGCCGGCAAACGCGAAGTTTGGGATATTCTTGAAGAAGTTACCAAAAACCACTTCGTTCTTCTCAATCGTGCACCAACCTTGCACCGTCTCGGTATCCAAGCCTTCCAACCAGTTTTGATCGAAGGTAAAGCGATCCAAGTCCACCCACTAGTTTGTGCCGCCTTCAATGCCGATTTCGATGGTGATCAAATGGCCATCCATATCCCACTATCCAAAGCCGCACAAGAAGAATGTAAAACTCTCATGCTCTCTAGCCGCAACCTCCTAAAACCATCTGCTGGTGAACCGATCGTCACACCAACTCAAGACATGGTTCTCGGTTGTTACTATTTGACTCGCATGCGCAGCGGACTAATCGGTGAAGGCATGGCCTTCGCTTCCGTCGAAGAAGCAATCATCGCTTACCAAGGCGGTCATGTTCACATCCAAGCTCAAATCAAATGCCGCGTCGGCGAAGAAATCCTCGAAACCACCGTCGGCCGTTTGATCTTCAACAGCTTCATCCCCGAAGGACTCCCCTTCTACAACGAACCTGTCGGCAAAAAACGCCTCGGACTCATCGTCAGCGAATCTTACGAAAAACTCGGCATCCAAACAACAGCCAAACTCACCGACGATCTCAAAGATTGTGGTTTCCGTTTCGCTACCAAATCCGGCATCTCCGTCAGTCAAGACGACATGCACATCCCAAGTGAAAAAGACAAAATTCTCGAAGACGCTTCCGAAGTGGTCAAACAAATCAGTGACTACTACAGCAAAGGCGTCATTACCGAAGACGAACGCTACAACCACGCGATTCGCATTTGGGCTCAAGCCAAATCAGACATCACTGTCAAAATGATTAACGGCATCGAAGAAAACAACAGCATCTTCTACATGATCGACTCCGGCGCTCGTGGTAACTGGGGCCAAATCACCCAGCTCTGCGGTATGAAAGGCCTCGTAGCCAATCCGGCCGGTAAAACCATCGAACTCCCAATCCGTTCAAACCTCAAAGAAGGCTTCAAGATCCTTGAATACTTCATCGCCACGCATGGTGGTCGTAAAGGTAAATCCGATACCGCGCTTAAGACCGCCGAAGCCGGCTACCTTACTCGTCGTCTCGTTGATTCAAACCAAGATGTCGTCATCCGCGAACCAGATTGTGGTGCCGATTCATGGCACTTGATCACCCGCGCTGAATCCGAACAAATTGGCGAAAAATTCGAAGTGCGCATCTACGGCCGCACTCTCGGCGAAGACCTCAAAGACAAAAAAGGCAAACTAATCGGCAAACGCAACGAAATCATCGAAAAAGACACCATCGAAGCAATCAAAGAAGCCGACATCGACGAAGTAAAAGTACGCTCCGTCATGACTTGTGAAACCGAAGGCGGCATTTGTATCAAATGTTACGGCAAAGATCTCGGTACAAACCGCGAAGTCCAAATCGGTACCGCCGTCGGTATCATCGCCGCTCAATCAATCGGTGAACCAGGTACTCAGCTTACAATGCGTACCTTCCACATGGGTGGTGTTGCCGAAGGAAGCGATATTACTCAAGGTCTTACCCGCGTCGAAGAACTCTTCGAAGCGCGTACACCAAAGAGCCCAGCGACCATCGCCGAAATTGACGGTAATGTAAAAATTCGCCAAAAAGGTAAAATCAGTGAAATCGTCATCACTTCTGATGCACCAGTAGAAACCCTTTACCTCCTCGACGAAGACCTCGAAGTCACCGTCAAAGAAGGCGACGAAGTAAAAGTCAAAACTACTCTCGCCAAAGGCGGCGACGGCAAAGCAGCAGTCAAATCGAAAGAAGAAGGCAAAGTTGTCAAAGTAGCCGAAAGCCACATCGTGATCAAAAGTCACGACAAAGTGGAAAAAGTCTACACCGTCCCACAAAATCGCACGATCATCGTTCAAAACAAGGACAACATCAAGAAAGGCCAACCACTTACTAACGGCCATCTTGACCTGCGCGAATTGATGCTCCTCAGCGACGAATACACGGCACAAAAATACATCGTCTCCGAAGTTCAAAGCATCTACGCTTCTCAAGGTCAAAGTATCAACGACAAACACATCGAAATCATCGCCCGCCAAATGCTCTCCAAAGTTCGCCTTGGCGACAGCGGCGACAGCGATTTCCTTCCGGGCGAAATCATCGACATCATCCGTTTCAACAAAACAAACCGCGAACTTCTCAAGAAAAACAAGAAACCGGCCAAAGGCGAACGCCTCCTTCTCGGTCTTACCCGCGTCGCTCTTTACACCGACTCTTGGCTTTCTGCGGCTTCCTTCCAAGAAACCATCCGTGTCTTGGTCGAAGCTTCTACCACCAACCGCATCGACAATCTCGAAGGCCTCAAAGAGAATGTTATCATCGGTAAACTAATCCCAGCCGGCGCCACTTTCCGCAAGCTAAAAGGCGAAAGCGAACGCGTTGAAGAGATCTTCAACGACAATCCGGAAAAAAGCTTGCCAATTATTTAATTGTCATATAATCTGCGACAGCTAAAACCTAAGTACACATGCCAACAATTTCTCAACTAGTCCGAAAAAACCGCGTACCGAAGACTTACAAAAGTAAATCTCCCGCTCTCGGTTCAATCAAAAACCATTTAAAAGATCGTAGCACTGCACTCGAATCTCCGCAAAAACGGGGCGTTTGCACCAAGGTTTTCACAATGACACCAAAGAAACCGAACTCCGCGCTCCGCAAAGTAGCCCGCGTTCGTCTCACTAACGGTTACGAAGTGAACGCCTACATCGGCGGCGAAGGCCACAACCTCCAAGAGCATTCCGTGGTTCTAATCCGTGGCGGCAGAGTAAAAGATCTTCCTGGTGTTCGTTACCACATCGTTCGTGGCAGCCTCGACACCAACGGTGTTGACAAACGCCGTCGTGGTCGTTCAAAATACGGTGCTAAAAAACCTAAAGCTTAATCACAATGATCGAAACAACAACAACCAATCCGGTTCAAGAAAAATTCATTAACTACTTAATGCTTGACGGTAAAAAAACTACCGCTCGCCGCATCTTTAATGAAACATTCAAAATCATCAGTAAAAAAACTTCCGCTGACCCAGAGAAAATCTTCAAAGCCGCAATCGAAAATGTGAAGCCAAAAATGGAAGTAAAAGCTAAACGCGTCGGTGGCGCCGTTTACCAAGTTCCACGCGAAGTACCACTAGGTCGCCAAAATGCCCTAGCATTCCGCTGGATCATCAATTCAGCTCGCGGCAAAAAAGGTTCAGCAATGCACCAAAAACTTGCCAACGAGCTAATCGAAGCTTCCAACGAACAAGGTGCTGCCTTCAAGAAAAAAGAAGATACCCACAGAATGGCCGACGCCAACAAAGCCTTCGCCCACTTTGCGCGATACTAAACGAGAAATTACAGATTACATATTAAAGATGAGAGCTCAGAAATTCGCTCTCATTTTTAATTTATAATTTCTAATTTGTAATTTCTTTTGACATCCTCCCCCACTAAATATAATGTCTTAGCGCTAAAACCAACTTTTAACTTTTCACTCTTAACTTTTAACTTCCAGCTTCCATGTCCGACAATTTACAAAACCTCCGCAATATCGGCATCATCGCCCACATCGACGCGGGTAAAACAACCGTTACCGAACGCATCCTTTTTTACACTGGCGTTAGCCACAAAATCGGCGAAACGCATACCGGCGAATCGCAAATGGACTGGATGGAACAAGAACGCGAACGCGGCATCACAATCACTTCCGCTGCCACTCGCTGCCTTTGGACTCCACCAAATGGCACACCATTCAACATCAACATCATCGATACTCCAGGACATGTGGACTTCACAGTCGAAGTAGAACGCTCACTTCGCGTACTCGATGGCGGCGTTGCCGTTTTCGATGGCGCGATGGGTGTAGAGCCGCAATCCGAAACAGTATGGCGCCAAGCGGACAAATACAATGTTCCACGCATGGCATTCGTTAACAAAATGGACAAAATGGGTGCAGATTTCTACAAATCCCTCGCTTCCATTCACCAACGCTTAACTCCAAACGCAATCGCTATCCAGCTCCCTATCGGTGCTGAAAACGATTTCAGCGGCATCATCGACCTCGTCGAAATGAAAGCCTTCACTTTCAAAGGACCACACGGCGAAGAAGTTGTTGAAATTGATTTCCCAGAAGACATGCGCCAAAAAGCCGAAACATTCCGCGGCATCCTCGTTGAACGCGTCAGCGAATTCGACGACGCCTTGATGGAAAAATTCCTCGGCGACGAAGCAATCTCAATTGACGAACTTAAAGCAGGAATTCGCAAAGCCACTGTCAGCGGCAGCATCTACCCAGTACTTTGTGGTACAGCTCTCCGCAACATGGGTGTCCAAAAAGTTCTCGATGCCGTTTGCTACTACCTTCCAAGCCCGAACGACATTGGTGAACTCGATGTTATCGACCAAAAAACCGGCGAACACATCACGATCAAACAAAGTCCGAGCGAACCACTTACCGGTCTTGCATTCAAAATTGCTACTGACCCCTTCGTCGGAAACCTTTGCTACTTCCGCATCTATTCAGGCAAACTTAGCTCCGGCTCTTATGTCCTAAACACCCGCAGCGGCGAAAAAGAACGCGTTGGTCGCCTCGTCCAAATGCACGCCAATTCTCGCGAAGAAATCAAAGAAGCCTCTACTGGCGATATCGTTGCAATCGTTGGTCTCAAAAGCACAACCACTGGTGACACCCTTTGCGATGTCAACAAACCAATCCTTCTCGAATCAATGGACTTCCCAGAACCAGTAATCCGTATCGCCGTTGAACCAAAGAGTAAAGCCGACCAAGAAAAAATGGGCGTCGCTCTCACTAAACTTTCTGGCGAAGATCCAACCCTTCATGTTTCAACCGACGAAGAAACCGGTCAAACTATCCTTGCCGGTATGGGCGAACTTCACCTCGACATCATCGTCGATCGTATGCGCCGCGAATTCAAAGTCGAAGCAAACATCGGTGCACCGCAAGTAGCTTACCGTGAAAGCATCACCACCGAAGTTACCATGGAAGAAAAATACGCTAAACAATCCGGTGGTCGTGGTCAATTCGGCCATGTTCACATGCGCTTCAGCCCACAAGAACCGGGCGCTGGTTACGAATTCGTCAACTCCATCGTCGGTGGTAAAATTCCTCGCGAATACATTCCAGCCGTCGATAAAGGTATTCAAGAAGCGATGACTCGCGGTGTAATCGCCGGCTACCCAGTCGTAGACATCAAAGCCGAACTTTACGACGGTAGTTACCATGATGTCGATTCCAACGAAATGGCCTTCAAGATCGCTGGCTCAATGTGTTTCCAAAACGCCGTTAAAAAAGCCAATCCTGCACTCCTCGAACCAATCATGGCCGTAGAAGTCACCGTTCCAGAAGATTACTTCGGTGATGTTATGGGTGACATCAGCTCACGAAGAGGTCAAATCAACGAAAGTGGCGACCGTGGTGTTGTCAAATTCATCAAAGCCACCATCCCACTTGCGTCAATGTTCGGTTATGTCGGCGACCTCCGCTCAATGACTCAAGGTCGTGGTAATTACACCATGGAATTCGGCCACTATGCTCAGGTTCCAAACAATGTCGCTGAAGAAATCATTAGCAAGAGAAAGGGCTAAAAACTTCTTGCGTCGCCAAAATATTTAGGCTAGTATTCCCGCGCTTTTATAATTAACAACATTAACATGGCTGACAAATTCGTCCGCAATAAGCCGCACGTTAATGTAGGTACTATCGGGCATGTCGACCACGGTAAGACTACATTGACCGCCGCTATCACAGTATGTGCTGCTAAGTATTTCCCAGACGATCCAGCAAATAAAGCTGTTGCTTTCGACCAAATCGATAACGCTCCAGAAGAAAGAGAAAGAGGTATTACAATCTCTACATCTCACCAAGAATACGCAACTGACAAGCGTCACTACGCTCACGTTGATTGTCCAGGGCATGCCGATTATGTTAAGAACATGATCACTGGTGCCGCTCAAATGGACGGTGCAATCCTCGTTTGTTCTGGTGCGGACGGTCCGATGCCACAAACTCGTGAACATATCCTTCTTGCTCGCCAAGTTGGCGTACCAAAGATCGTTGTCTTCCTCAACAAGATGGACATGGCCGATCCAGAAATCGCCGAGCTTGCCGAAATGGAAATCCGTGAACTTCTTTCTAAATACGAATTCGACGGCGACAACGCTACGGTTATCCACGGTTCAGCCCTCAAGGCACTTGAAGGTGAAGAAAAATGGCAAGAAAAAGTCAAAGAACTTCTCGAAGCTCTTGATAGCCAAATCCCAGACCCAGTTCGTGAACTCGACAAGCCATTCCTTATGCCAGTAGAAGATGTCTTCTCTATCAAAGGCCGTGGTACAGTTGCCACTGGTCGTATCGAACAAGGTGTGATCAAAGTTGGTGAAGAAGTCGAAATCGTTGGTGTAAAAGATACACGCAAAGTTACCGTTACCGGTGTTGAGATGTTCAAAAAAGAACTCGATCGCGGTGAAGCCGGTGATAATGTTGGTCTCCTTATCCGCGGTATCGAACGTGAAGAAATTGAACGCGGCCAAGTACTTGCTAAACCAGGTTCAATCACTCCACATACGAAATTCGAAGCCGAAGTTTATGTCCTCAGCAAAGAAGAAGGTGGTCGTCACACTCCATTCTTCAAAGGCTACAAACCACAATTCTACATCCGTACAACTGATGTAACTGGTGATGTTGAACTTCCACCAGATGTTGAGATGGTTATGCCTGGTGACAATGTTAAATTCGTTGTTACCCTCGGTGCACCAATCGCCCTCGACGAAGGTACTCGCTTCGCGATTCGTGAAGGTGGCCGTACAGTAGGTGCAGGTGTTATCAGCAAGATCATTCAATAATCGATCTTCAAAAGAAAAATTCAAAAGCCCTTCGAGAAATCGAAGGGCTTTTTTCTTGACACTTTCACTCACTCAAACTAATATCGACGCACAAAAAAACCAATCTCCCTGCTTTTAGGGAATTGACCCCGACTCGTCGGGGAACAGCTCGAAACTTTCATACTGAAACCTTTTCGTTTCCGAGCTAAGTAAAAGCTCGGTATTTTTTTAACCCCCACAAAATGTCCAAGCAAAAAATCCGTATCAAAATCAAATCATTCGACCACAAAGTAATCGACGAAACATCTCGTCTAATCATCGAAACAGCGGAACGCACTGGCGCAATCGTTGCCGGCCCAATCCCCCTTCCGACAAAGATCGAAAAATTCACTGTTAACAAATCTACTTTCAAACACAAGACATCACGCGAACAATACGAAATGCGTACTCACGCTCGCTTGATCGACATCACCGACACCACACCACACACAATCGAAACGCTTTCTAACCTCAGCCTCCCAGCTGGCGTAGAAATCGAAATTAAGATGCTTACAGAAGCCTAAAAAAAACTATTGACTACCCAACTGTCCATCTGTATATTCAAACGGCAATTTAGACAGTAAGTTAAGACTTTGTAGCGGGTTTCGGCCAATTCTAAACCTTCTACAATCTCCCCTCCAAAGGGACTAACCTCTACACAAACATTATGTCAGGAATCATTGGCAAAAAAATAGGTATGACTCGTGTCTTTCAAGACGACGGTCGCGTGATCCCAGTCACTGTTATCGAATGTGAACCAAACGAGGTTACACAAGTAAAGACAGTCGACAAAGATGGATATCCGGCGCTAGTCCTTGGCTTTTCTAAACTAAAAAAGCCGATGAAGACGCGCAGCTTCCGCCGCCTAAGAGAATTTCAAATCTCTGCTGCGGAAACGGAAAATTTCAAAAAAGGCGATCAGATCAACCTTGAAAGCTTCCTCGAAGTAGAAACAGTCAGTGTTGTTTCCACAAGTAAAGGTAAAGGAACTCAAGGTGTTATCAAACGATATAACTTTAGCCGCGGTCCCGAAAGTCATGGCTCTGGCCATCATCGTGAACCAGGTTCAGTTGGTGCATGTGCCAAACCAGGCCGTGTCCACAAAGGTAAAAAGCTTCCCGGAAGAATGGGTAACGCTCAAATCACCTTGAAAAAAGTAAAAGTTATCTCGGTTCATCCAACTAAAAACCTCATCTGTCTCAAAGGCGCCATCCCTGGCCCGAACGGCGGACTAGTAACCATCAAGAAATAAGACAATGCAAGTAGACCTATACAATCAATCAGGAGACAAGACTGGGCAAATGGATTTGCCGGAAACAATTTTCGACATTCCATTCAACAAAGACCTCGTTCATCAAGCTTTGGTTCGCCAGCTTGCTAACAAACGAATCGCCATCGCTCATTCTCAAATTCGTGAAGATGTCCGTGGTGGTGGTCGCAAACCGTTCCGTCAAAAAGGAACCGGTAACGCTCGTCAAGGTACGACTCGTGCGCCACACATGAAAGGTGGTGCCGTAATCTTCGGTCCGCGCAACAATCGCAATTTCGAAAAAGACATGCCAAAGAAACAACGTCGTCGCGCTCTCTTCTGTGCTCTCTCTGCCAAAGCTCGTAACGGTGAAGTTCTTGCTCTCGAATCTTTCAAGCTCGAAGCGCCAAAAGCTAAAACATTTGCTCAAATGATTGCTAAAATGCCAATCGACCGCAATGTACTTGTGGTAGTCGCGGAAAAAGATCCGATTATCCAAAAATCTGCTGGCAACTTAGCAAATGTTAAAACTGTCATCGCAAATTATCTCAACATTCACGACCTCCAAAAGTACAAACAAGTTTTGTTCCTAAAAGAAGCCGTCGCGAAACTTGAAGAAACATTTACATCAAAAGCATAATGGAAAATACTTACACTACAATCATCAGACCAGTTGTTACGGAAAAAAGTTCTGTTGCACAAACAGCAAACCTTTACACTTTCCTGATCAACAAAGGCGCGACAAAAATCGATGTTAAAAAAGCAATCAAAGCCCTTTACGATGTTGATGTTGTTGCTGTAAAAACTTCTATTACTCCACGCAAAACTCGCCTTATCAAAGGCCGTTACGAATACATCAAAAGACCAAATTATAAGAAAGCAATTGTTAGCCTCAAAAAAGGACAAACGATTGATCCGAATAAACTTAAATTCGCTAAAGATAAACAATAACCATGGCCGTTAAGAAATTCAAACCAACTACACCGGGTCGCCGCCAGATGACCGTCGCCTCATTTGAGGAGATCACCAAGACCACGCCAGAGAAATCTCTCGTCGTCGATCTCGGACGCAAATCCGGCCGCAACAATTCTGGCCGCATCACAGTTCGTCATCGTGGCGGTGGTGCTAAGCACAAATACCGCATGGTTGATTTCTCTCAACTAGACAAAAAGGGCATCGAAGGTAAAGTAACTGCTGTTGAATACGATCCAAATCGTACAGCTTACATCATCCTCGTCCAATACGTTGACGGAGAAAAGCGTTACCATCTTGCTCCAGCTGGAATCAAAGTGGGCGAATCAATCGTCTGCGCTGACAAAGCGAAAGTAAAAATCGGTAACCGCATGATGCTTCGCAATATCCCAGTCGGTTTCGACATCTACAATGTTTCACTCCGCGAAGAAAAAGGTGGCCAGTTTGCTCGTAGCGCTGGTTCCGCACTAAAACTTACCTCTCTTGAAGGCGATTACGCCCAATTACAAATGCCATCCGGCGAAATCCGTTTGGTCAGTAAAAACTGCTTTGCCTGCATTGGCCAAGTCAGTAATATCGACCACAGCAATATCAAAATCGGTAAAGCTGGGCGGATGCGTAACATGGGTCGTAGACCACAAGTAAGAGGTAAAGTGATGAATCCGGTCGACCATCCACATGGTGGTGGTGAAGGTAGTACTTCCATTGGTATGAAATATCCAAAAACACCTTGGGGTATGCCTGCTCTCGGTTTCAAAACCAGAAGAAGACATAAAGACAAGATGATCATCAAAGATCGTCGTCGCAAATAAACAACTAAGTAACAATCATGGCTAGAAGTAGTAAAAAAGGACCATTCGTAGACCCAAGGGTGCAAAAAAAAGTTGCAGCCATGGAAGCATCAGGCGCGAAAAAACCAATCAAAACTTGGTCTCGCCGTTGTGACATCTCACCGGACTTCGTCGGTTTCACCTTCGCAGTTCACAATGGTAAACAATTCATCCCTGTATTTGTTACTGAAAACATGGTTGGCCACAAACTCGGAGAATTCTCTCCAACGAGATTGTTCCGCGGCCATGGTGGTAAATTGGCTAAGAAATAAACCCTAAAGCATGAAATCATTTTTGAGACAAACTAGAATTTCACCAAAAAAAGCTAACCTTATAGCTCAAATGGTGCGCAAAATGAAAGCGAGCGACGCCGTCGACATCTTGGCCTTCACGCCAAAAAAGGCCGCTCCCCTATTGAAGAAATTGATTGAATCTGCAATGGCCAACGCCGAAAACAACTTCAAACAAGAAAAGGATACTCTCCACATCAAAGAAATTATCGTCAACGAAGGTCCAACATATAAAAGAAGAAACATGATTTCCCGCGGTCGTTCTCATCCTATCTTGAAAAGAACATCGCACATCACTGTTATCCTTGAATCTAAAACATCAAATAATTAAAAGCCGTCATGGGACAAAAAGTTAATCCAAAAGTAATCAGAATCGGCATCACCAGAACATGGGATTCTAAATGGTACACCGGCAAAAAGCAATTTGCTCAAATGCTCCATGAAGACGCATCCATTCAAAAGATGATCCGTAAAGAACTCAATACTGACGGTATCAGTCGCATTGAAATCATGCGCAACCAAGGAAAAGTTCTCATCAATATCTACACTTCTAAACCAGGTGTGATCATTGGTCGCGGCGGTGAAATCATTGAAAAACTTAAGGAAAAACTTAAAAAAGACTTCAAAGTAACATTCGCAATCAACATCAAAGAAATTAAGAAACCAATGCTCGACGCCTTTATTGTTGCCGAAAGCATCGCTCAACAAATCGAAAAACGCATCTCTTATCGCCGTGCCGCCAAAATGGCCGTTGATAAAATCATCGAAGCCGGTGCCGTCGGTGCCAAAATCTTCCTTGGTGGTCGTTTGAATGGCGTAGAAATTTCCCGCAGTGAATTCTTCAGCAAAGGAAAAGTTCCACTTCATACATTCCGTGCCGACATCGATTATGCTTCACTCCCAGCTGTCACATCATATGGACAAATCGGTGTGAAAGTATGGATCTACAAAGGAGATGTCTTCAAAAAAGACCTTAAAGCAAAATTGATCGAAGAAATTGAAGAAATTAAACAAGCCTAACAATGTTACAACCTAAGAAAGAAAAATTCAGAAGACAACATCGCGACCGTGGTTTTGACAAAGGTGTCGATCACCGTGGAACCCGTGTCAGCTTCGGCGACTTTGGCCTCAAGGCTCAAAGTTCAGGCGAAATCACTTCTCGCCAAATCGAAGCCGCTCGTCGTTCTATGACTCGTTTCACAAAACGTGGCGGTAAAATCTGGATCAACATTTTCCCACACAAATCATTGACGAAAAAAGCTTCCGAAGTACCGATGGGTAGTGGTAAAGGTTCTCCTGAAATCCATGTTTCAGTTGTTCGCCCAGGAAGAGTAATGTTTGAAATGTCCGGCGTGACTGAAGACATCGCTCGTCAAGCAATGACCAGAGCGGCACACAAACTTCCAGTTAAATGCAAATTCATTACTAAAAACGATCTCTAAACATGAAAAAAATTGCTGAGCTTCGAAAACTAGACAACTCAAAACTGCAACAAGAGCTTAAAGACGCTTCAAAAAACCTCTTTGAAATCCGCTTTTCCGTTGAAAGTGGCCAAGGTCGCAATGTCGCCGACATCTCTAAATGGAGAAAATATGTCGCTCGCATCAAAACCTTACTCAAAGAAGAAAATAAGCTTGAAAAAGTCGCGTAAAAGCTCTATAAACTAACAACCTAAAAGCTAAAATAATGAGAAGCAAAAACGGAATAATAACTAGCCTAAAGCAAGAGAAGACTATTACGGTCACAGTTCACCGCTACGAGAATCACCCGAAGTATAAGAAAAGATATCGTATTTCTAAAAAATATCATGTCGACAACCCAAATAATGAAACTTACGAGCTAGGTCAAGAAATCACAATCTACGAATGCCGACCACTCAGTAAGACAAAAAAATGGACAGTCGAAATGCCTAAACCAACTAAAGAAAGCTAAAAAATGATCCAAGTAGAAACCCAATTACAAGTAGCAGACAACAGCGGAGCCAAAATGGTGGAATGCATCAAAGTACTCGGCGGTTCAAAGAGAAGATATGCGCGCATCGGTGATGTCATCGTTGTTGCGGTCAAAGACGCAAACCCAAAAGGTTTGGTTAAGAAAAAAGCTGTTGAAAGAGCTGTAGTCGTTCGCCAAGTAAAAGAATTTTCTCGCAAAGACGGTTCTAGAATTCGCTTCAGCGAAAACGCCGTTGTAATCATCAATAAAGATAAAGAACCAAAAGGCACTCGTGTCTTCGGTCCAGTAGCGAGAGAATTGCGTGAACGCGGTTACCAAAAAATTATTTCCCAAGCACCTGAAGTAATATAAACAACATGAAAATCCGAATTGGCGATCAAGTAAAAGTAATTACCGGTAAAGACAAAGGCAAAACCGGCGAAGTAATGCGTTTAGACCGCGCAAAATCACGCGTTGTCGTGAAAGGTGTAAACATCATCACTCGTCATATCAAAGCAACCAGCGCTCGTCCCGGTGAAAAAGTGCAATATGAAAAAGGAATCAATGCTTCTAATGTCATGGCCGTCGATCCGAAAACCTCAAAGCCTACGCGCATCGGTTATCGTAAAGATGAGAAAGGCAAGAAAGAAAGATTTGCTAAGGTAAGTAAAGAAAAACTCGATCATAAAGTTAAAAAATAATTAAATCATGTCAGTAGTTAAAGACCTTAAAACCAGATACAAGGAAGAGATCGTTCCAGCTTTGAAAAAAGAGCTCGGTATCAAAAACGATATGGCTGTGCCAAAAGTAACTAAAATCACCGTAAGTTGTGGTGTTGGTACTTATGTCAAAAATGGTAAAGATCCGGCAAATATCGTTGATAACCTCGCCGCAATCACTGGCCAAAAACCAGTTTCAATCAAAGCAAGAAAATCAGTTTCGAACTTCAAATTGCGTGAAGGTAACCTCGTTGGTGTCAGCGTAACCCTTCGTGGCGACGCTATGTATCACTTCTTGAACAAATTGGTTAACATCGTATTCCCACGCGTTCGCGATTTCCGCGGCATTTCAGCCAAAGCTTTCGATGGCAACGGAAATTACAGCATCGGTTTCAAAGAACATATTGTCTTCCCTGAAATCAGTCCTGACGATGTCATCAACTTGCACGGTCTTCAAGTCAACATCAGCACAAGTGCTAAAAATGACGATGAAGGCAGAGCATTGCTCAAGGCTTTCAATTTACCTTTTAAGAAAAACTAATGGCCAGACTCGCACTCATCAACAAGACTAACAACAGACAATTACGCGCTGAAAGACAAAAGGCGGCTGGTGTGAAAATCACCCATCCGACAAAAGTTTACAATCGTTGCAAAAACTGCGGTCGTATCGGTGGCTACATGCGCCGTTTCGATCTATGCCGTATTTGTGTCAAAGAATATGCTCGCGATTGCAAAATCATGGGCCTCAAAAAATCATCTTGGTAATTTATTAGAATATGCACTCAGATCCAATAGCAGATTTGCTCACCAGAATTAGAAACGCTGTCAAAGCGCATCATCAAACAGTTGAAGTTCCTTACTCAAAAATTAAAGAAAACATTCTTCAAATTTTGAAAAAGCACAACTTCATCGAAGACTACACCGTAGTCAAAACTGGCCAATTCCCAATGCTAGAAATCACTTTGAACGAAGAACGCAAAGAACTAAACCTTAGAAGAGTAAGTAAACCAGGACAAAGAATTTACATCAAAAAAGAACAATTAAAACAAATTCGAAGCGGCCTCGGTCTCACGATCGTTTCCACTTCACAAGGTCTCATGACCAACTCAGAGGCACATCGAAAAAGCCTCGGAGGAGAACTAATTTGCGAAGTCTACTAATCTATTGCCATGTCAAGAATCGGAAAAGAACCAATCAGCATCCCAAACGGCGTCACTCTCGACCTTGCCGAAGGTAATGTCCTAACCGTTAAAGGTCCTAAAGGCGAGCTCCAAAGAACTCTCCACGAAAACATGATTATCGAAATCAGCGAAAGCACAATCGAAGTCAAAAGACCAAACGACATCAAACGCAACAAAGCCCTTCACGGCCTTACTCGCACACTTGTTGCCAACATGGTTGAAGGTGTCAGCAAAGGTTTTGAAAAGAAATTGGAAATCGTCGGTGTCGGTTATCGCGCCATGCCAGCGAAAAACAAGATCACTCTAAACCTCGGTTACTCTCATCCAATCGAATTCGTTGCCGACAATGACATCGAGTTCAAACTCGACGAAGAAGCTAAAAACATCATCATCGTTTCCGGTATCAATAAAGAAAAAGTTGGCCAAGCCGCTGCCAAAGTAAGATCTTACCGCAAACCAGAACCTTACAAAGGTAAAGGTATCAAATATGTTGGTGAGCATGTTAAACGCAAAGCTGGTAAAACATCTGGTAAATAAACCCTAATATGACAAGTACTAAAGAACAACTCAGAACAAGACGCAAAGTGCGCATTCGTGCGAAGATCAGCGGATCACAAGCTCGACCAAGACTAGTAGTCTTCCGCAGCCTAAACCACATCTACGCTCAACTCATCAACGACGAAAATGGTAAAGTAATCGCTTCTGCTTCCGACATGAAAGCTAAAGATAAAGGAACAAAGACCGAAAAAGCTAAAGCCGTCGGCGAACAAATCGCTTCACTTGCAAAAGAAAACAAGATTGATACTGTCGTTTTTGATCGCAATGGTTACAAATATCATGGACGGGTCAAAGCCGTAGCTGATGCTGCCCGCGAAGGCGGATTACAATTTTAATAAATTTCCACTCTATCATGACAAAACAGTCAGAACATAAATCAGGATTCAGAAAGCGCGACCCAAAAGAGTTCGATGAAGAAGTGGTCCAAATCGACCGTGTTACCAGAGTAGTTAAAGGTGGTCGCAAACTCCGCTTCCGTGCAACTGTTGTCATCGGCAATCGTCGTGGTCGTGTTGGTATCGGCATCGGCAAATCTGTCGAAGTTACTGGCGCAATCCAAAAAGCGATTGCTAAAGCGAAAAAAACTCTCCTCGATGTTAAGCTCGACGGCACAACCGTCCCACATCAAGTAAAAGTAAAATTCAAAGCCGCAAAATTACTTCTCATGCCCGCTTCTCCTGGTACCGGAATTATCGCTGGCGGAACAGTACGCAAAGTTCTAGAATTAGCTGGCGTCAACGATATTCTCAGTAAATCTTACGGCACAAAGAACAAGCTTAATAACACAAAAGTAACTTTCAAAGCACTTGAAAGCCTACAAGAAACTCCGCGCATGGCTAAAGCAGCTGCCGCAAAGAAAACTGTTAAACAAGTCGAAGAAAAAGCCGAAGCCCCAAAACCAGCCGCTAAACCAGCTCCAAAACCACCAGTAAAAAAAGCTCCAGTTAAAAAGACTGAATCTTAAAACATTAGCTTCTAATCAAAATTATCGTGTCATTACTCAATCTCAGCAGCAAAAACGGAAAAAAACCAACTAAACGCGTCGGTCGTGGTAACGGATCTGGTCACGGAACTTTCAGTTGCCGTGGTATGAAAGGCCAAAGCGCTCGTAGTGGCGGTCGCCGCCGACCAGGATTCGAAGGTGGTCAAACGCCTTACATCCAAAAAATGCCGAAACTTAAAGGTTTCAAAAACCCAAACCGCATTGAATTCCAAGTCGTGAACCTTTCCGACTTGAATGCTTTCGAAGCCAACGAAACTGTCACGCCAGAAACGCTTTACGCTAAAAAACTAATCTGCAAACGACATGTTCCAGTAAAACTTCTCGCAAAAGGCGAACTTACTAAAACATTGGAAGTGACTGTTCACAAAGCTTCCGAAAAAGCCCGCGAAGCAATCAGCGCTCAAAAAGGCAAATTGACTGTCCTCTTTATTAAAAAAGCCGAAGAATAAAACATGTTTAAATACCTCAGCCAACTCTGGAGCTCCGAAGATCTACGCAAAAAAATCCTCTTTACTGTGGGGATTTTAGTTATTTATCGCGTCCTTGCACACATCACTGTACCTGGAGCAAACATCGAATCCCTCCAAGCAATTTCCAATCAAAATGATCTTCTTTCAGTTTTCAGCCTCCTTACTGGCGGTAGCACCGAAAACTTCTCCATCGTTTTGATGGGTATTTCACCTTACATCAACGCATCAATCATCATCCAACTCCTAACAGTTATCGTCCCCAAATTAGAAACTCTTTCTAAAGAAGGTGAAGCTGGGCGCCGTAAACTAAACACTTACACTCGTTGGTTAACCCTACCATTAGCCGTTCTCCAATCTTACGGGATGATCATCTTAATGAATACACTTTACGCTACCGTGCCGATCGTCGACACTAGCAGTTTAACAGTGATGATTCCTGTGATGCTCACCATTACTGCCGGTACACTCTTATTAGTATGGCTCGGCGAACAAATCACCGAAAAAGGTATCGGTAACGGTATCTCTCTAATCATTTTTGCTAGCATCATCTCTCAAGTCCCCCAAATGATCGGCCAAGGTTTGATCCTTGCAGACACCGATCAATCTCGTCTTGTTCCACTAGCTGCAGTCGCTATTCTCACTGTCGCCCTAATCACCGCAGTTATCCTTGTAAACGAAGCTCAACGACGCGTACCAATTACTTACGGATCAGCAGCAGTAAAAAAGGATGAGTCCTTCCTACCTATTCGCATCAACCAAGCCGGCATGATCCCAATCATCTTCGCCGTTGCTATGGTCAGCTTTCCATCAATTCTTGGCCAATTCCTCGTCAACGCCCGCTCACCTTGGCTCCAAGAGCTAGGCAACACCATGACTACAATTCTTACTGTTAACAGTCCTGGCTACACAGCTTTGTTCTACATTCTCATCGTTGCCTTTACATATTTCTATGTATCGATCACCTTCAATCCTGAACAAGTAGCTGAAAACATCCAAAACCGCGGCGGCTATATACCAGGCGTTCGTCCAGGTAGTCAAACCGTTGAATATCTCCAAAAAATTTCAACTCGCCTAACACTGTTTGGTTCAAACTTCATCGCACTTATCGCTGTCATACCAATTATTCTTCAGTTCGCTTTCAACACAACTGGTATTGGTTCAGTACCACTATTGATCTCTGGCGCTGGAATCCTCATCGTTGTCGGCACAGTTCTCGAACTGATTCGCCAAGCCAACGCTCAATTGGTCATGCACGATTATAAAAAGTTCTATTAAAGGCTTAGCCATGGATCTTATCTTCTTTGGAATGCAAGGCGCGGGAAAAGGCACGCTCGGTAAATCCGTGTGCGAAAAATACGGCCTTCAACTTTTTGAAACAGGTGGTGAACTCCGCCGTCTCGCCGCTAGCGATACTGAGCTCGGTCACAAAATCAAATCAATCATCGAAGCCGGCCACCTCGTTTCCAACGAAGTCGTCATGGAAATCGTCGAAAACTTCCTCAACAATCACCAAAGCAACTCCCCTATCCTCTTCGACGGAATTCCCCGCCAACTCGAACAAGCAAAAACCCTCAACGCCTTGCTCGAAAAACATCATCGGATATACAAAGCTGTCATCATTGACATTAATCGTGCAACCGCCTTAAAACGCTTAACAACACGGCGAATCGATCCTGTGACTAAAAAAGTTTATCCTGCCGACTACCCACATTCCATCTCCGAAGATGGTAATGAACTAATCACACGCTCCGATGACAATCCCGAAGCAATCGAAACTCGCTTGAAACTTTATGAAGAAGAAACCTTGCCAGTATTAAATCTCTACGCCGACAAACTCCTCCATATCGATGGCGAACCACCAATCGAAGAAGTAAAACAAAACGCTTTCAAAGTCTTGGATCCCTTATATACCTAAAAGTGGCGTTCATCCGAATCAAAACAAGCGAAGAACAAGAACACATGCGTCATGGAGGCCAAATCCTTGCCGAAGTGCTCGAATTAGTTTGCTCTCAAGCCAAACCCGGCATCTCCACACTCGAATTAGACAAAATCGCCGAAGACTACATCCTCAGTAAAAACGCTACACCATCATTCAAAGGCCATCACGGATACCCAAGAACAATTTGCAGTGCCATCGACGAAGTCGTCGTTCACGGAATCCCTAATCAAAGCCAAGTCCTCCAAATCGGCGACCTCTTCACCGTCGATTGCGGCGTAACTTACAAAGGCCTCATCACCGATGCCGCTCGCTCAATTGCCATCGGCGAAGTATCCAACGAAAAAATCCGACTACTCAAAACAGCAAAAGAAGCTCTAGAAAAAGGAATTGACGCCGCTCAACCCGGAAATCATGTCGGGGACATTAGCAAAGCAATCGAAACCGTGATCAAAAAAGCCGGATTCAAAGTAATTCGCGACCTCACCGGACATGGAGTTGGCCATAAATTACACGAACCACCAGTAGTCAATAACTACTTCAACGGCAAAATGGGCGAAAAATTAAAACCCGGAATGACAATTGCCATCGAACCAATTTTCGCTGTCAGTAGCAGTTCAATCATTACTCTCGATGACAAATGGACCATCATCACCGCTGACGGATCTTGTGCAGTACAAGAAGAAGAGACCGTTTTAATCACTGAAAAAGGACCAGAAATATTAACAAAAAAATCTCTTGCATGAGGTATATTTCTCGTGTAATATCCAAAAGCTTTTCTTGACAATAATCATAAAAAAAGGGCATACACATGGGCAAAAGTGAGGATGCAATCGTATCAGAGGGAACAGTAGTTGAGCCCTTGCCCAATGCCAGATTTAAAGTCGAGCTAGATATTGGTAGAGTTGTTATCGCCTACCTTGGAGGCAAGATGAAGATGCACTTCATCAAAATCCTTCCCGGAGATCGTGTCACTGTAGAACTCAGCCCATATGATCTTACTCAGGGCCGAATCACCTACCGCCACAATCCCAATAAACCTAAAATAGACCCTAAACAACCATAGCAATGCATGTCGGAGCCTCTGTAAAACCAATCTGCGAACACTGTAAAGTCATTCGAAGAACGAAAACGCTCAATGCTCGCAAGAGAAAAAAAGGCGGTCGTGCACGCAACGCTCGCAAAAGAGTACTAATGGTTGTCTGCGCTAAGAACGCTAGACACAAACAACGACAAGGTTAACATTAAAATTTAACTCGTAAAAATGGCCCGTATCGCAGGAGTAAATCTACCGAAAGATAAAAGAATTGGCATCGCGCTAAAGATTGCTATTGTTGGTATTGGTCGCAGTCTCAACGAATCAATCATCAAAGAAGCCGGCATTGACCCAGACAAGAAAGTCGACCAACTAAATGAAAACGAACTCAATAAGATCCGTGAAATCGTCACTCGCTTCACAACTGAAGGTGATCTTCGCCGTAAAGTTGCGATGGACATCAAACGCTTACAAGAAATCGGTTCTTATCGTGGCTTCCGTCACAAGAAAGGCCTTCCTGTTCGTGGTCAACGCACTCGTCAAAACGCTCGTACGCGCAAAGGCAAGAAGCGAACAGTGGCGAATAAGAAAAAAGTAACTAAATAAACCTTAAATAATGGCTGAGAAGAAAACTACGGCAAAAAAGCCTAAAGCGAAAAAAAGGATTGTCCAAGAGGGCAATGTTCATGTCCAAGCATCTTTCAACAATACCATTGTTACCGTCACTGATCTTAAAGGCGATGTTCTCGCTTGGGGAAGTGCTGGTGGTAGCGGCTTCAAAGGTGCACGCAAATCAACTCCTTACGCCGCTCAAATCTCTGCTGAAAACGCCGCTGAAAAAGCCAAGGCTTTCGGTCTTGAAAGAGTTAATGTTTTCATCAAAGGTGTGGGAAGTGGCCGTGAACAAGCCGTTCGCGGATTGATCTCCAAAGGCCTCGACATTCTAGAAATCAACGATGTCACCGCTATCCCCCACAATGGCTGCCGCCAAAAGAAGGCTCGCCGCGTATAATTAATTCAAACCATTTAACTGTCGAAAATGCGATACACCGGACCAATAACTAGACTCTCACGCAAACTAGGCGTTACCCTATTCACAAACGGTGATAGCAAACGCAAAGCTTACGAAAAGAAAAACTATAAACCCGGTGAACACGGCCAAAAGCGTTTCTCAAAGAAGTCTGAATTCCAAAAACAATTGGAAGAGAAACAAAAAGCGCGTTTCATGTACGGTATCAGCGAAAAACAATCTCGCCGCTACTTTGACATGGCAAGCAAAAGTTCTGAGATTACTGGTAACAAATACCTCAAACTTCTCGAAACACGCTTGGACAATGTTATTTTCCGCGCTGGTTTAGCAACAACAAGACAACAAGCGCGCCAAATCGTTGGTCACGGCCTTATTAATCTTAATGGTCGCCGCGTAAAAACCCCATCGATTCTTGTAAAAGAAGGTGATACATTTGAAGTCAGAGAAAAGAGCAAATCTTCAAAACTGTTCGAAACAACCAAAGAAGGTAAGAACAAAACACCAAAGTGGATCAAAGCTGAAGCGAAAGCATTAAAAGGCGAAGTAATCGCCATGCCGGCCGACGACGATCTCGAACAAATCATCAACGCCCAATTGATTACTGAGTTCTACTCAAAATAAAACTTCCCCTAACAATTTAAAATGCATCAAATCCAAGAAGAAATCGGCATTCCAAAGGTAAAAACGGAATCCATTGGTGAAAACCATGTTCTCTTCACGATGAGTCCCCTGCCAACTGGCTACGGCGTCACTTTGGGTAATGCATTGCGTCGCATCCTCCTATCATCTCTCCCCGGTGCATGTGTTACCGGAATCAAAATCGCTGGCATTAGCCACGAATATTCCACAGTAAAAGGACTTAAAGAAAGTCTTCTTGACCTTTGCTTGAATTTGAAACTTCTCAATATCAAGAAAGACACTTCCGACATTTCTTATGTCAAATTAGATGTCTCAAAAGGCGGAAAAATTACGGCAAAAGATATCTCTTGCCCATCAGAAGTACAAATTATCAATCCAGAACTTTATATTTGTACATCTGAAAAAGGAACAAAGCTTGAAATCGAAATGCGCGTTGAAAAAGGCGTAGGTTATGTTCCAGCAAGCGTTCGCCAAAAAATGGAGACCGACGCTAACATGATCGTTCTCGACGCTGGTTATACACCAATCAAAAAAGTTCGTTACGATGTCGAAGCCACTCGTGTTGGCCAAATGACCAACCTCGACAAACTTACTCTCGAAATCAAAACTAACGGGGCTATCTCTCCAGAAGACGCTCTTCGTTTCTCTTCAAACTTGGCTCAATCATATTTCGGTCTTTTCAATGCCGACAATATCATGGTTGAAGAAGAATACATGTCCGACATCAAATCAATTCTCGAAAAAGAACACGAACAACAGTCCAGCAAACCAGCACAAGAGGCTTACACTCCAGTTGAAATCCTTGGCTTCTCTCCACGAACGCTCAATGCCCTCATCAATGGTGGTATTGGCTCAATCGAACAACTTTCCAAATGTACAGAAAGTAAGTTGTCAAATCTCCGTGGATTTGGTAGAAAGGCACTCACAGAAGTAGCTGACGCTCTTGCAAAGAAAGGCCTCCAACTAAGTGAAGATTAACATTTTTCCAATCAATCCCTAAATCATGAGACACAAAGTAAAGAAAATACAGCTAGGAAGCGACAAAGATCACCGCGTTGCCCTAATCCGCAACCTCGCGATGCAAATCATCATTCACGATGGTATCAAAACCACTGCAGCTAAAGCCAAAGCGGTTCAACCCTTCGTTGAAAGATTGATCACCATCGCTAAGAATAGCGAAAAAGTCCACGGCATCCGCGAAGTAAACCGCTTGATTCAACACGAAGACAGCGCCAAAAAAATCTTTGAAGTGCTATTGGAAAAATACAAGAACCACACTTCTGGTTACACTAGAATCGTCAAACTCGGTTACCGCAATGGCGATCGCGCTCCAGTAGTCCAAATCGAACTCGTCTAATCAAACATATGAAAACATCCATCCCGAAAAAAGAGCAAATCAAAACGAAATTCTACATCGTTGACGCCGCCGGCAAAGTTCCAGGCCGCATTGCTACCAAAATTGCCGACAAACTTCGCGGCAAAGACAAAGCCATCTTCACACCACATCTCGATTGTGGCGATCATGTCATTGTCATCAATGCCGAAAAAGTAAAATTCACTGGCAACAAATTCGACCAAAAACTTTACCACAAACATTCTGGTTTCCCAGGTGGTTACGACAATCTTACTGCTGAAGAATTGCTACAAAAACATCCAACCAAAGTAATCGAATTCGCTGTCAGCGGCATGCTCCCAAAAAACAAATTGCGCTCTGTTTTCATGTCTAAACTCAAAGTTTACGCAGGTGCCGAACATCCACACGAAGCGCAACAACCTGAAAAATTAGCAGTATAAATCCCCACAAATGACTAAAACAACTGAAGAACAACCAGTAAAAATCGACACCCCAGGCGGCAAATATCATTACGGCAACGGCAAAAGAAAAACATCCAGCGCCAAAGTTCGCCTCTATAAAGGTAAAGGCGTCATCACCGTCAACAACCGCGAAGTAAACCAATACTTCCCAGTGAAAGAACTAATCAAATCAATCGAAAGCCCATTGAAAGCGACCGGTAACAACGGCAAATACGACATCACTGTCAAAGTCGAAGGCGGCGGCCAAACTGGCCAAGCCGAAGCAATCCGCCACGGCATCGCCC
Organism: uncultured Candidatus Peribacteria bacterium; assembly: GCA_964629065.1. Classification (GTDB taxonomy): domain Bacteria; phylum Patescibacteriota; class Gracilibacteria; order UBA1369; family LOWO2-01-FULL-3; genus CAYORB01. The sequence continues at coordinate 19,150 of CAZVOZ010000002.1, read as the reverse complement.
GCGCATTGGTCGAAGAAGACATCGCGAACAAAACGGCTCTCCGCAAAGCCGGCTTCCTTACTCGTGATCCAAGAAGCAAAGAGCGTAAGAAATTCGGTCTCAAGAGAGCGCGTAAAGCCCCACAATTCAGCAAACGCTAAGAGTGTAGATAAAAAACTAAAAAGAGAAGGAGATAAATTATTTTATCTCCTTTTTTCTTTCTTCTTTTTTCTTTATTATTTTCCTATGAAACTTTCAGGCCTCTCTTCCAGCGAAGTCCAAGCCCAACTCGAAAAGTTTGGCTACAACGAAATCCCCACCAAAAAGGAATTCCGCGGCCTCAAAATCTTCCTCTCCCAATTCAACTCTTTCCTCACAATCCTCCTGATTTTCGCCGGCGGCATATCAATTTTCCTCAAAGAAACCGTTGACGGCATCGCCATCCTCGCCATCGTCATCATCAATGCAATCATCGGCTTTATCCAAGAATACAAAGCAGAAAACGCCGTCAAAAAACTCTCCAACCTCGTCGTCCCACGCACCATCGTCATCCGCGACGGCGAAGAAAAAGAAATCCCCGTGCGCGAACTCGTCCCTGGCGACATCCTCATCCTCAGCGAAGGCGACAAAATCCCCGCCGACCTCGAACTCATCGAAAACTTCAGCCTCCAAGTCGACGAAGCCATCCTCACCGGCGAAAGCCAACCAGTCCTCAAAGCCCTCGCCGACAAACTCTTCAAAGGCACACTAATCACCAGCGGCCGCGGCCTCGCCAAAGTCCTTTCTACCGGCCAAAACACTGAATTCGGCAAAATCGTCGCCCTCCTCAACGAAAACCAAAAACACAAATCCCCTCTCGCCAAACAACTCGATCAACTCGGCAAAAAAATCGGCCTCTTCACCCTCGGCCTCATCAGTATCCTCTTCCTTCTCGGCTTCCTGCGCAAAATCCCCCTCTTTGAAATGCTCATGACCACCGTCGCCCTCGGCGTTTCCGCCATCCCCGAAGGCCTCCCCATCATCGTCACCCTCACTTTAGCCAGCGGCGTCCAAATCCTCGCCCGCAAAAACGCCATCGTCCGCAAAATGACCGCCATCGAAACCCTCGGCGCCACCACCGTCATCTGTTCCGACAAAACCGGCACCCTCACACTCAACGAAATGACCGTCAAAACAATCTTCGTCAACAACGAAGAAAAAGACATCCCCGGCCAAGGATACGAAATCGAAGACAAAATCCAAATCCAAACCCCAGAAGAAACCCTCCTAATGGAAATCTCCGAAAACTGCAACAACGCCTTCGTCGGCAAACATTATCTCGGCGACCCCACCGAAATCGCCCTCAAAGTCCTCAGTCTCAAAACCGGCACCACCAAAATCTACGAAAAACTCGACGAAAAAGTATTCACCTCCGACCGCAAAATGATGAGCACCTACCATCAAAAAGGCGGCACCAAAGTCCTTTTCGCCAAAGGTGCCTTCGAAGAAATTCTCAAAAAATCCAGCCACATCGCCAAAAACGGCGAAATCCACCGACTCGACAGCGCCGAAAAAAACCTCATCACAAAACAAGCGCTTAAATACTCCACCAAAGCCCTCCGCGTCCTCGGCCTCGCCTATCGCACTGGCGAATTCAAAGAAGAACAACTGATCTTCGTCGGCCTCGTCGCGATGATCGACCCACCACGCAAAACCGTCGCCATGTCTCTAAAAATCGCCCGCGAAGCCGGCATTAAAGTAAAAATCATTACCGGCGACAACGCCATCACCGCCAAAGCCATCGGCGAAAAAATCGGCATGCAAATCACCTCCGTCGCCACCGGCGATGAAATCGACAAACTAAACGACGAAGACCTTTTAAAGCTAATCCGCAAAACCGAAATCTTCGCCCGCACCAAACCCGAACACAAATACCGCATCGTCGACCTCTTACAAAAAGACCACGAAGTTGTCGCCGTCACCGGCGATGGCGTCAACGACGCCCCCGCATTAAAACACGCCGATGTTGGCATCGCCATGGGCATCAAAGGCACCGAAGCCACCAAAGAAGTCGCCGACATCGTCCTCAAAGACGACAACTTCTCCACCATCGTCACCACCATTGAAGAAGGCCGCCGCATTTACAACAACATCCTCTCCTTCATCAAATACATGCTTTCCGCTAACTTCATCACGATCCTCCTTGTCGCCGTCATCACCATTGGCAACTACCCTCTACCAATCCTCGCGCTCCAAGTCCTTTGGCTCAATGTCGCCACCGACGCGCTCCCCGCACTCGCCCTCGGCCGCTCCCCCGCCGCGCCAAACATCATGCAACAAAAACCCCATCCCAAAAAAGAAAACATCCTCTACAAATTCCTTGGCTTCATCATTATCGCCGCCGTCGTCCAAGTCGGCGTCAACATCCTCATCTACATCTACGGCCTCCATCTCGATCAACAAGCCGGCATCATCACCGCCAACCTCGACACACCATCCTACGCCCGCACCCTCGTTTTCACCCAAACCGTGATGTTCGAACTCTTCTTCGCCTTCGTCTGCAAACAAGGCAAAAACAGATACCTCATCGCCGCCGTCGCCATCTCCTTCCTTGCCCACAGCATCATCCTCTATTTCCCACCCGCTCAAGCCATTTTCAAAACAATCCCCCTCGAACCATTCCATTGGCTCATCGTGATCATCGGTGCCGCCAGCGCTTTCATCATCCCAAAGCTCAATCAAGTTGGAAAATGGCTGTTTTCACGCTAAACTAGCGGCATGCGATTCGACATCCTTACAATCTTTCCAGAAATCTTCCGCTCCTACCTCGGCGAAAGCATTATTAAACGCGCCCTCAAAGCCAAACTCATCACTATCAAAATCCACGACATCCGCGAATATAGCAAAGACAAGCACAAAAAAGTCGATGACATCCCTTTCGGCGGCGGCGCTGGCATGGTCATGACCCCCCAACCTTTGGCCGACTGCCTCACCACAATTAAAAAAGTAAATAAAGGCCCCGTCATCTACCTCAGCCCCCAAGGACGACGCTTCACTCAATCCAAGGCCGAAAGATTCGCCAAACAGCAAGAAATGATCCTTATTTGCGGTCGCTACGAAGGTATCGACCAACGCATCATCGACCTTTTCGTCGATCAAGAAATCTCCATCGGCGACTTCGTCCTTACCGGCGGCGAATTACCCGCCATGACCATCCTCGACGCCGTCGCCCGCTTAATCCCCGGCGTCCTCGGCAAAGACAGCTCCCACGAACAAGATTCCTTCTCCAAAGCCTTCAACCGCAAAAAAGAATATCCCCACTATACCCGACCCCAAGAATTCCACGGCCTCCAAGTCCCCGAAGTCCTCCTCTCCGGCCATCACAAAGAAATCGAAAAATGGCGTCACAAAAACCTCAAATAAATGCCCCCAAACCTAACCCTACAAATCATCACCCTCCTCCTCGCCGCTCTACCGCTTAACCTTGGGCTAATTTACCTATTAAAAAAATTCATCCTCAAACAAGACAAAAACTTCGCAAACATCGACATCATCAAAACCCAAGCCACCGGCATCCTCACCCAACCCGAAGTAACCATCCGCAGCATCGTTTATGACGATAAACGCATCGACATCCAAAGCCAAAATCAAGAAATAATCATCAAGGAAAACGCCAGCATCGAACTCATGGCCAAAATAATCAACTTCTGCCGCTACCCAAAACTAGCCGCCCAAGAAAAAGTAATCAAACAATTCCTCAGCCACCACAACATCCATCAAGAAAAATTCTTCCGCGAATACCGCATCCTCGACCAACTCCCCGTCCTCGAAACAAGTAAAATCTCTTCCACCGTCGCGCTCGAAACCGCCAGCGAAGAAATCTATGCCTTCTGCAAAGGCAACCCCTTCACCATTCTCAACGCCTGCCGCCGCATCCTCATCGACGGCAAAAAAATCGACCTCGACCCAACATTGATCACCAAACTAAAAAAGAAAATCAAAAAACAATTGGATAATGGTCACAAACTCGTCGCCTTCGCCTACAAAGGCCTTCCTCGCAAACGCTACAGCAAATACGAAAACAGCTTCATCGAAAACGACCTCGTCTTCATCGGCTTCATCGGCCTCGGCCACTTCGTCCAAAATGAAATCAAACCTCAAATCAAAGAATTACGCCGCCTCGGAGTCGAAATCTACCTCGACGAAAACGAAAACGACAAAGACACCCTCGCCATCGCCCACGACCTCAAAATAACCAAAGCCCCCGAAAACCTCGAATCCGAAGTCTTTCACAATGATCAAAAACTCTCCATTGCCACAATCCTCCACCGCATCGTTCACCACAAAACCAGCGAACAAAACAAAATTCAAATCCAAAAGCACACCATCAAAACCAAAACCCTACTCATCAGCCTCCTCATCCCCGCACTGCTACTCCAAGCCCCATTACCATTCACCATCACCTTCCTCATCCTCTTCGAAATCATCAATAGCGGCCTCCAACTCAGTCTCGAATCAGCCCCAAAACAAAAAAACCGCCTCACCACCTTTCAAGAAACCCTATACCTCTTTCTGATCGCCATTTTCCTCAACGGCCTATACTTTTGGCAACTCGCCCGCTTCGGTTGGGAACCCAGCCTCGCCTTCAGCTCAGAAATTAGCCAAAAAGCGGCTATCCACACCATCATCACCGCCTTCACCATCAGCACAATTTACCTCGCTCACAACCACACCAAAACCAAAAACCTTTACCTTCATCTCACCAGCATCCTCGCCATACTCATCACATTTTACCTCAGCGACTTCAACTTCGAAATATGGAAACCCGCACTAATCACTTTGCTTTTCCTCATCATCACGCCTAAAATCATCCGGAAATATGTTTGAAATCCCCCGAAACGACTACCTCCGCATCAAAGTAATCCCTAAAAGCGCCAAAACCGAAATCAGTGAAATCCTCAGCGACGAAACGATCAAAATCCGCATCAAAGCCGCTCCCGAAAAAGGCAAAGCCAATGACGAACTAATCAAATTCCTCAGCCAAGAACTAAATATCCCCCGCGACGCCATCTCCATCCTCGCCGGCAAAACCGAACAAATCAAATTAATCAAAATCAATTGGACAAAGTAAAACCCAAAAAACACCTCGGCCAAAACTTTCTCCAAAGCGAAAAAGCCCTCAACCAAATCCTCAAAGCGGCGGACATCCAACCCGATGAAAATGTCCTCGAAATCGGCCCCGGCCTCGGCGTACTCACAATCGAACTCGCCAAAAAAACCAAAAACCTCACCACCATCGAACTCGACACCGACCTCATCCCCCACCTTCAAAAAACCCTACCACCACATGTCCAAATCATCCATCAAGATGCCCTAAAATACGAACCAACCGAAACAAACTACAAAATCGTCGCCAACATCCCCTACTACATCACTTCTCCGCTCATCAACCATTTCCTCCAACGACCCAATCCCCCAAAAACCCTCACCCTTCTAGTCCAAAAAGAAGTCGCCGAAAAAATCGTTAAAATCGACCCCGACATGAGCGTTTTATCGCTCCAAGTTGCTCTCTTCGGCACCGCCCGAATCATCGCCAAAGTCGAAAACACCGCCTTCTACCCACCACCAAAAGTCCATTCCGCCATCATCCACATCGAAGTCCAAAACAAATTCCCCCTCGAAAAAGCCCTCGAAATCCTCAACCTCGCCAAAAAAGCCTTCACCTCCAAACGCAAAAAACTCTCCAACACCCTCAAAAGCCACGCCGAAATCCTCGCCACCCTCAACCTCGGCGACAAAAGACCGGAGCATTTGAGTATTGAGGATTGGGAGAAGATTCTAGCTTCTTAGCTCTTCCCTCATCTCAAGCACCGCCGCCCGCGCCGCCTGCGCAAAAGCCGCTTCACCAAACCCTTCCAATTTTTTGTAAGCAT
>CAZVOZ010000002.1:5329-13159 GCA_964629065.1 uncultured Candidatus Peribacteria bacterium | reverse complement strand
ATAATCCCGCGACTATTATTGATCAACGCGCCCAAACCATCGCTATTAAAACATGGCGCCACATCAGCCGCCGTCGCACCCTGCGCGCCATAACCGGGGACCAAGAAAAATGCCTGCGGCATAATCGCCCGCAACTTCTTCGCCTCCTCCGGATAAGTCGCTCCCACCACCGCCCCAAGCAAACTATAACCACTCTCTCCAACAAAATCCGCCCCCCAACTATCCACATAGTGTCCCATAATCTCATAAACCGCGCGCCCGTCAGCCATCACCAAATCCTGCAAATCCCCACTACTACGATTTGAAGTCTTCACCAAAGCAAAAACTCCTCGTTCATACTTCTCCGCCTCTTCCAAAAACGGCTTCACACCATCCCAACCCAAATACGGCGTCACCGTCAAACTATCCGCTTCAAAAATCGGCATCACCGTCTCAAATTCCTCACCTTCAAACATCGACACCTCGCCCAAAAACGCCTGCGCATAAGCCTCCGCCGTCGAACCAATATCATTTCGTTTCGCATCCGCAATCGTCAATAAACCTTTCGCCCGCGCATACTTCAAAGTCTCGCGATAAGCCCAAAGCCCATCCTCACCAAAAATTTCATAAAAGGCAATCTGCGGTTTCACCACCGGCACAAGATCATGCACCTCATCAATAATTGCCTTATTAAAAGCCACAATCACCTTCGCCGCCAACATCGTCGGACTATACTCGCCCTCCGAAGCCACCGCCCTAATCAAAAACGGCGGAATCTCCGCAAGCCGCGGATCCAACCCCACACAAATCGCACTTCCCTTCGCCTGAATCGCCGCCACTAACTTATCTGCAAAATGTTTCATAATTATAATTCTTTATTCTTAATTCTTTCCATCCAAACTTCAGGATTATCAGTAAATTGAATCATAGTAGCAAGCTCTTCATTTGAAATAATATTACTCCAAGCAGCTACCTCCATTAAAGTATAAAAATCCGTCAACGCATGCATTTTCAAACCAGCGGCCGCAAAAGCACTAACCGCTTTCGGAAAACCATAAGTGACTATACAAAAAATGTCAGTTACCTGGCATTGCCCTTCTTCGCGGATAGCCAACGCCGCATTTACACTGGAACCGCCTGTCGAAACAAGGTCTTCCACAATCAACACTTTTTGACCAGCCGCCAAATCGCCCTCAATCTGCTTGCCCGCACCATGTTCCTTTTTTTCCGGCCGAATATACACCATCGGAACACCTAGTTCATAAGCCAAAAACGCCGCCCACGGAATCGCCGCCGTCGCCGTCCCACCAATCACATCAAACTCCACTCCACTCTCTTCAATCATCTTTTTAAAACCCTCAACGACTGCACGACGTTCATCCACAAACGAAATCATCTTCCGATTATCACAATAAATCGGCGACTTGATCCCACTTGTCCAGGTAAACGGCGGATCAATCGACACCTTCACCGCTCCGCGCTTCAACAAATTTTCCGCAATTTCTTTTGAATAAGACATTTTATAATGTTAATAAAAGTTCAAAAAATGAGTTAGTACAAGGAAACGAGGAGCTTCTGACCGAGCTGTACTGGGATTTGTACAGTGAGGAAGAAGCGACGAAGTTGACGCAGTAATCACTCATTTCTTTGAACTTTTAAAATAATGTTTTTGCCCCTGAGCATCTCGATGGTAATTACCAAACTCCGGCAACCCCTTCACCAAATCATAACTCATCACTGGCCCCTGCAAACAAACCAAATCGCCACTATCATCCAAAGAACATTGCCCACAAACCCCAATCCCACACTTCATATATTTCTCCATCGACAACCAAGCCGGAACCCCATGCGCCGCCGCCACTTCACCCGCCGCCTTCATCATCAATTCCGGACCACAACTAAACACCCGATCAATCTTCTTTTCCGCTAACACTTGATCCAAAACCTGCGTCACATATCCATGATGCCCCTTCGAACCATCATCCGTCGAAACCGCCACATTCACACCCTTCATCCCCTCAACACGATCCAAATATAACAACAAATCCTCACTCCGCGCCCCCGTCAAAAACTCGATTTCACAACCATCCTCCACCGCCTTCCGCGCCACAAAATACATCGGCGCCGCGCCATAACCACCGCTCACCACCGCCAATCGCTCACCCGACTTCCAACGATACTTCGTCCCCAAAGGCCCGCGAATTCCCACACGATCACCAACATTCAATTTAAACAACTCCTCCGTCGCCGCACCCACACGACAAATCGTTAACCAAAACTCCTTCCCATCATCATAAGCAACGGAAAAAGGTTTCTCATCAACCCCCGGAATCCACAACATCACAAACTGCCCCGGCTCCGATCCCAGCGGATATTCAAACACAAAAGTCCGCGTATTCTCATTCTCCTGCACGATTTCCTTAATCGCCAGCGCCACAAACCTCGAATCAAAATTTTTTATATCCATGTGATTAATTATCTTTTTATCTAAGCGCAGCGCCAATAATTTCTTCCAAATCCTTCACTCCCTCTTTTTCGCACCACTCCGCCATCTCCTTCACAATTTCCCCGAAACCTTCCACGCCTCGATAATACACCATCGTCCCAATCCCCACGAGACGCGCGCCGGCCATCATCATCTCGATCGCATCTTCACCATTCATTACGCCACCCGTTCCAATAATCGGAAGTCCTGTAGCCTTAAAAACATCATAAACCGCCTTCACCGCCACCGGTTTAATCGCCGGCCCCGAAACTCCACCACTCTTATTCGTCAAAATCGCTCTGCGCAAATTCACATCAATCCCCATCCCCGCAACCGTATTTATCAGCGTAAAACCATCCGCTTTTTCCTCCGCACAAGCCAAAGCAATCTCCGCAATACTCGGCACATTCGGCGTCAACTTAATCACAATCGGCTTATCCGTATTCGCCCGCACCACTTTCGTCACCTTCGCCGCATCAATCGCACTACAAGAAAACGGCTTTCCATAAGCATTGTCAACATTCGGACAAGAAATATTTACTTCAATAATATCCGGATTACACTTCGTAATTTCCTGCGTCAACTTCTCAAAATCCGCCAAACTATAAGCCACAATATTCCCAATAATCGGTGCTGGCTTCTCATTCAAATATTCTGGAAAAGTCTCCGTCAAAGCCTTTTCAATCCCCGCATCGGACAAACCCACCGCATTCAAAAAATAATTCGGCGTCCCAAACATCGTTGGATTTTTATGACCAACATGCTTCTCCAACCAAATCGATTTCGTCGTCACACCACCCGCCCCATTTCGCACTACATTGCGCAAACTACTCGCGGTCACGCCCAAAACACCCGAAGCCAGAACCGTCGGATTCTCAAACTTCACCCCGCAAAAATCTACACTCAAATTATTCATCAAACCGAAACTATCAAAAAAAAGCCCTCCACACAAGGAAGGCTTTCTCTACTTTCAACTTTTTTCTTTCTTCTCTTTTCTTTTCTAATAGTCTGCTTGCAAATTAACCACATCAATCAACTTATTGTGATTTTCCACAAACTTCGTTGCGTGCTCATCCATTTTTGCAAAATATCCTTCTGCTGTTGCCAAATCAAAACTCTCACCCTTTGCCTCCAAAGCCGTCACGAAAACTTCTGCATCAGCAACATAAGCATCGAGTGTCGCTTTATAATATTCATTATAACCATCAACAAAAGATTGTTGAGAATCAGCAAACTTCGTATCAGTAAAATACTCGTCCAAATTTGCCGCTTCTTCTGCAAATTCATCATTAAATTTCACCAAATCAGCCAAAGGTTGACCATCTTCAATACTAAAATATTCTTCATAAAAACCTTGTTCTGCTGCCAAAACAGCATCCATTTGATCAACAAGACCATTATGTACAGCTACTGGATCAGCAAAAAAATCCGAACAAGCAGTCAAGCCCAATGCAGAGCCCACTACTAAAGTTGCAATAACTTTTTTCATAATTTGAAATTAAAAATACAATTCACATTAAAACAAGAAACTTCATTCAAAGCAAGCTTCGCGCCCCACTTTATCGCCACAAACCCCCCCCTCATTCACTACCAACCTTCCACCGACAAAAGTCTTCACCGGCCAACCCTTAATATTCATCCCCTCATAAGGCGACCAACCACATTTAGAACGCACATCCTGAGCCAAAAATCGCTTCTCCAAATCTAAATCCACCACCACCAAATCCGCATCAAAACCTTCCCTCACAAAACCCTTATTACGAATACCAAAAATCTCCGCCGGCCGCTCACAACACATTTCAACAAGCTTCAAAATCGAAATCGCCTCATCACTCACCGCATTCAACATAATCGGCAACATCATCTCCACACCCGGCACTCCCGAAGGCACCTTCGCAAAAACCGCTTCCTTTTCAGCTAAAGTGTGTGGCGCATGATCGGTCGCAATAATGTCAATTTGTCCATTTTGGATACCCTTCCACAAAGCAAAGACATCTTCCGAACTTCTCACCGGCGGATTCATCCGAATCCTCGAGCCATATTTTTCATAATCATCGATGCAAAACAACAAATGATGCGGCGCCACCTCACAACTAACATCCGGGTACTCATCTAAAATCGCCACCTCCGCCGCCGTCGATAAATGCGCCACATGCAAACGCGCTTGAAATTGCTTTGCCAAACCGCAAACTTTCCTCGTCATCATCGCCGCCGCCTCCACCGAACGAATTTCCGAATGCAAAGCCGGAACCAATTCCGCCTCATTCAAACCAGCTGTCAACTGATCAAAATTTTCTTTGATTACCCGACCATCTTCCGAATGCACCACAATCAACTTATTCGCATGTGCAAACAATTCATCCACCCCATCGGTCACGCCCATGTCGCCGGTCGAATCAGCCGCATAAAACTTTACCCCTGGCACATTCGTCGCCGCATTCACCTCCTCCAAATTCCGCCCATTATAACCAATATAAAAACCATAATTTACATAACTACGCCCTGCCACCAAATCCCTTTTAGCAGCCAAATCCGCCACTGTTAAAATTGGCGGCTGATTATTTGGCATATCCAAAACTGTCGTCACGCCACCAACCACCGCCGCCGCCGAACCATGCTCCCAATCTTCTTTTTCACTTTGCCCCGGCTCGCGAAAATGCACATGCCCATCAATCACCCCTGGCAACAAATACTTCCCCTCACAATCAATCACTTCCGCATCATCCGCCACAATCTCACTTCCAACTTCAATAATTTTGCCATCACCAATCAAAACATCACCAGAAAAAACCTGCTCACTACTGACAATTTGGGCATTCTTCAATAAATATTTCATAACAAAACTTTTTTCAATAATGCCATCCGCACCGCTACACCATTTGCCACTTGCTCAAAATATTTCGCGCGTGGATCGCTATCAATCAAAACATCAATCTCATCAACACGCGGCAAAGGATGTAAAATCATCGCGTCACCCTTCGCTTTCTCCATCAAATCTGGATCCAAAATATAACGCCCCGCATACTTCTCATATTCCGCACTCGAATCAAATCTTTCCTCTTGCACCCGCGTCATTCCGATCACATCCATCTCCCCAATCACATCATCCAAACTCTCCGTTTCCACCACTTCACAACCCGCCGCCTTCAAATCCGCCACAATTTCTCGCGGCATCATCAAAGCCTCCGGTGCCACAAACACAAACTTTACCCCAAAATGCGAAAGCAAATCTGCATCAGCATGAGGCACGCGACCAAACTTCAAATCCCCCACCATCCCCACCGTCAGACCATCCAGCCCACCAAAATGTTTCCAAATCGTATAAAGATCAAGCAAGCCCTGAGTCGGATGATCCCCAGAACCATCACCAGCATTCAAAACCGGCACATCACTGCCAGTAGCCAACTCCGCCACTGAACCTTTCTCCGGATGCCTCATCGCAATCACATCAACCATTTGCGAAATCACTTTCCCTGTATCATGCAAAGTCTCGCGCTTCTTCACCGAAGAATTCCGCTCCATATCAGGATTACTCACCACACTTCCACCCAAACGCAACATCGCGGTTTCAAAACTAAACCTCGTCCGCGTCGAAGGCTCAAAAAAAATCGAAGCCAAAACCTTCCCCTTCAATAAATCATTACCACCATCCTCAATCACCTTTTCCATCGCCATCGCCTCACCAAACAAGCCCAAAAGCATTTCTTTATCAAACTGCTTTGTGCTCAAAATACTCTGTCCTTTCAAATTCATTTCTACTATGTTTAGCTTAAATTAAAGTTAAAGAAGCCCGCCAGCTATGTCAAAGAAAAAAATCATCATCGCCATCATCAGCATATACCTATTAATTGGTTTATTCTTCGGAATTTTCACATTTATTATATTCGAAAATCCCGAAAATCTAATCAATCAGCAAACCGTCCAAAACTTCACCTTATTTAGTATTATTTACCTTGCCATTCTTTTCATCGCCCTCAGCATTCTCATTAACGCACTCAAAGCAAAACTTCTCGCCGGCGGATTACAAAAAATCTTCAAAAATGTTCATTGGTATCAAAGTTTTGTTAAAACACCTATAAACTACACAGTTCACCCAGAAGCCAACAACAAAGACGCTATCATCACCGAACTCACCAAATTTAGAGACATTCGAAAAGAAACAACTTTTGCACCCGGAATTATCGACCTTTTAGTTGAACATAAAGACAAATCCGAACATCACTACCGCGCCTTCGTCGAAGGCCTCCAAATCAAAAGATTGGACAGATACAGTTAAAATTTATAAGATGACGCAAATGGCCAAAGCTACACTCCTACTCAAAGATGGCACACAACTGATCGGCGAAAGCTTCGGCGCCGACATTCCTTCAGCTGGTGAAGTCGTTTTCAATACCTCAATGGTCGGCTATCCCGAAGCCTTTTCTGACCCTTCATACAGCGGCCAAATCCTCACGCTCACCTACCCATTAATCGGCAATTACGGCGTTGGCGCTCTCGAATTAGACGAAAACGGCATCCCCACAATCTTCGAAAGCTCAAAAATCCACATCAAAGGCCTCATCGTTAGCGAATATTCCGAAAACTACAACCACTGGAAAGCCAAAAAATCCCTCAGTACCTGGCTAAAAGAAAATAACATTCCCGCCATCACCGGCATCGATACCCGCGCCCTCACCGAAAAAATCCGCCAAACCGGCACCATCCTCGGCCAAATTCTTCCCGAAGGTCACAAACACGGCGAATTCTACAACCCCGACCTCGACGACCTAGTCAACCAAGTTTCACCAAAAGAAATCCAAACCTACAAAAAAGGCAAAAAAACCATCATCGCCATCGATTGCGGCATGAAGAACAACATCATGCGCAACCTCCTCTCCCGCGACCTCACCGTCATTCGCGTTCCATGGAACTACGACTTCATCGCCGCCGGCCTCGAATACGACGGCATCTTCATGTCCAATGGCCCTGGCGATCCCGCAATGCTCACCGAACTTCACGCCATCATCAAAAAAGCCCTCGCCATGGACAAACCAATCTTCGGTATCTGCCTCGGCTCGCAAATCATGGGCCTCGCCGCTGGCGCCAAAACTTATAAACTAAAATTCGGCCACCGCTCCCAAAACCAACCGGCCATCGACGAAGAAACCGGCCGCTGCTACATCACTAGCCAAAACCACGGCTTCGCCGTCGACGAAAAAACCCTCCCAAAAGACTGGAAAGTTTGGCTACGCAACGCCAACGACGGCAGCGTCGAAGGCATCAAACACAAAACAAAACCCTTCTTCTCCTGCCAATTCCACCCCGAAGCGATGCCCGGCCCCACCGACACCATCCACTTCTTCGACCAGTTCGCGGCAATGTTGTAA
>CAZVOZ010000002.1:0-5229 GCA_964629065.1 uncultured Candidatus Peribacteria bacterium | reverse complement strand
CCGGCCCCACCGACACCATCCACTTCTTCGACCAGTTCGCGGCAATGTTGTAAACTAACCCGCCCCCTTCATCAAAATGTCATTCTTTTTGATATTAGCGCCTTTTCACCTAAGAAAATTCGGGAGAAAAATTTAAAAAAATTTAATACCACCTTGCTACGCTTGAATCGCTAGTTGCACCGGGGTTGGGCTGGTGTTGACAAAAGCTTTGACAACTTTTTGTTCGGGGTTCGATTCCCCGCAGCTCCACCAATTAGCAAAAGGGCTTCCGCAACGGAAGCCCTTTAAATTTGCTAACAAAAGCTTTGACGCATCAATTATACCTCTTCCTTCAAAGTTTTTCAAAAAAATTCCAGTTTAATTGCTTTGCCAATGAGCCCGCATGCGGGCGAAATTTTCAGTCTTTCGTACATGTTAGAAAGACTGAACTGCAAAGCGTAAACTGGAATTTATTTGGGAAACAAACCCGCCCACGAAAAAAGCCTCTGAGTAATCTCAGAGGCCTTCCGACAAATGCCTATCAACAAACGAATTTTTTATTTTTGTTTAGTTGAGGACCTTTTGTTTTTGTTTCTACTCTCCCCGAAGCTTCGGTGTTATTTTCAGCCGCACCACCGGCCGCCTGTGACCCTCTTAAAACACATAAATGTGAATTTAAAAGGCAGAACCGTGTCCAAATCAGTTTGGACCTCTTCGGCCACTTCCAGCTGTAAACAGCTTTCAATGACCATCGCTTCAGCGAAGATGGAAAGAGGATTAAGCTCTTAGGGGTTAATCCCCTCTTCCATCACCGCGAACTTTTGTTTTTATTTTCAAGGGACTTTCCAACCAATGCTTTTCTAGGGCGTTTGAATTCTTAATTTCAAGTTCTTGATTTCAAAAATTCATAACATGATAGCACGCCAATCTAAATTGTCAAAAATAACTACTAGACACATCCCAGTAAAATGTGTCGAAATAACTTTTGCCACAAACCATAAACTGCTATAAGATCAAAACAAATGTATGTATCGCTAGATTTAGAAACAACCGGCTTTGACCATCAAAAAGACCACATCATCGAGTTCGGTGCGGTAAGATTCAACCTAAACGGCGAAACTGAACGCCTCCAATTCTTTGTCAAATCCCCCATTCCGATCCCGCCAATCGTCACGCACATCACGAATATTCGCGACGAAGACATCGCTGACGCCCTCCCATTCGAAGACCACATCGCCGAAATCCAAGCCTTCATCGGCGATTTTCCCATCATCGGCCACAACATTGGCTTCGACACAGGATTTCTCCGCGCCAAAGGCATCGAAGTCACCGGCCCCGATTATGACACCCATATATTAGCCGGCATGCTTTTGCCAAACCTCCCCTCATACAGCCTCGAAGTAATCAGCCAAACCCTCGGCCTCAACCACGAAGACAAACATCGCGCCCTCGACGACGCCATCGCCGCGATGGAACTTTTCCTCGAACTAATCAAAAGATTCGAATCCATCCCCTCAAACCTCCTCGACAAAATCAAACAACTCAGCGCAAAAAGCACCTGGCCACTCAACCGCCTCGTCCAAGACCTCGAACATCGCGAAAACCAATTCGCCCCACTCACACCACCGCGCCTAATCAAACCAAGCAAAATCAGCGCCGAAACCATTCTCCAAAAAACCGCACCCTTAATCGACCTCGCTCCACCTTACGAAGAACTAATCCAAAAAATCAGCGAACAAGCCGACAAAGAAACCTTCGTCGCCATCCCCTACGAAACCTTCCGTCGCGTCGAACACCACATTTCCGATCAAGTCGCCAAAATCGACTGCAAAAATCAATACATCTCTCTCGAACGCTTCGAAAAAATCCAACACAAAGAAACCTTCCAAGAAGACGAAATCAGCGCCATCATCAAATGCCTCATCTGGCTTCGCGACACCAAAACCGGCCTCCTCAGCGAAATGCGCATCATCGGCAAAGAAAAATACCTCATCGACCGCATTTGCGTCGACGAAAACCAAACCGACCTCAGCCACGAAACCTTCTACCAAAAAGCCCACAACAAAGAAACCGCCAGCGCCAGCCTTTGCACTCATCACTACATCTTAAACGAACTCCAAAACGCCGCCGAAAAAAACCTCATTCTCATCGACCTCAACCAATTCAAACATCGCCTCCACCGCAACCTCTCGATCTTCCTCAAAGAAGACCTCTTACTCGAAGCCATCCTCGACAACCTCCGCCCGCAAGAACATCCCACAATTCAAGCATTGAAAGAAAAGACAAAAATGATCTTCGCCCTTCTCACCAAAACCTTCGACGACCACAACGACAAAAACGAATACAGCCCTCGTTGCAACATTTCGCCAACCATTCGCGACTTATCATCTTGGCAAAACGCCGCCGAAACATTCAAAGGCCTCTTCGAAATTTCCAAAGAACTCAAAGCCCTCGACAACGAAGAAAACTTTCTCCTCCTCCAAAAATGGAAAAAAGCCCTCGCCGACCTCAACCAAGTCTTCCTCGGCCAAGCTTGCAAAAGCAGTTTAATGTGGCTCGAACCAAACTATAAAGACCAAACCGTCTGCCTCCGCCGCATCCCCGGCAACATCGACGAAGAACTCCAAAAATTCCTCGAAGGCTTCAAAAACTTCCAAATCATCGGCGAAAACCTCGAACTCGAAAAAGCCCTCACCGACAAATACGAACTCGAAATCATCGAAGAAAAAAATCCCAACCTCCAAATCTTCCTCACCGAAAACGCCTTAAGCGAGCCTCAAATCGACCACAAACTCCTCGAAATCATGCGCCAAACTCCTGGTCGCACCGCCATCATCGTCAATTCTAAAAAACGCCTCCACGAACTCACCCTTTTCTTCAGCCGCGAAAAACTCCCAATCGTCTCCCAACTCACTTCTTCCACCGGCAAACTAAAAGCGAAATTCCAAGAAGAACAAGACCAAGCCGTCATGCTCCTCACGCCCAATGTTTGGCTCAACCTCGAAGACTACGACGCCTTCGATCGCCTCTTCATTTACAAAATCCCCTTCGAAGCCCCAGGTAAACCGGAAATCATCGCCGAAAGCGAAGGCAAACAAAACGCCTTCATCGAAGTCTACCTCCCCAAAGCCGCCGCCGCTCTCACCGCCATCATCAACCGCCTCGAAAAAAACCACTCCCAAAAATCCGTCACAATCATCGACGAGAGAATTTTAAAGAAAGACTACGGCGCAACCATCAAACAAAAACTCACCAAGCTCGGCGAAATCAAAACCTCTGATTTATTTTAAGCAAAAGAACTTCTGGAACGGATGAGATGCAAGGAAAGAAGTCGCGACCGACGAAGGCGTATGTTCTTGATACGGTGAGGAGAGAGCGACGAACTTGACGCCGCAGATCGCCGTTCCAGAAGTTCTTGAATTTTTCAGGGTTGACTTTTTTCAAACAGATCTCTAACATCCTCCCGTCCGAAAAAAAGGATAACCTATTTGTCGTGCCCAAAAACGAAAAAAAATCAGAAAAATCGACTATTTTGGATATCATGCCAAAGCTAAAACTTTCGATATTCTTTCAATCAATTCTTTATACTCTAGCAATCATTGCAATTTTCGGTTCGGTAGGTTACTACTTAGACTTGAAAAATGGCACCGCACCAAAAATGACCATAGTATCTGTTGTAATTTCCTATCCACTGACTCAAATAGTCCTCTTGAAAAGAATGCGCAAATTTGTCACAAAGAAAGTAGCTAAAAAATAATAATGTCCAACATCCCTGAAATCACCCTCGCACCAAGCATTATCGGCCAAATCGGCCCGATCACTGTCACCAATGCTATGCTTTCTTATTTCGCGGTTTGCCTCCTTTTAATTATTGTTGGCCTCATCGTACGCACAAAACTCTCCGTCAAGCCGGGCCGTTTTCAAATGTTATTTGAACTACTGTTCAGCATGATCCTCGATAAAATGGTTATTGTCTTTGGCGATGAAAAACGCGCTCGACAATCATTCCCTATCGTCTTCACAATTTTTATTCTCCTCATTTTCGGTAATTATTTCACACTCCTACCTCTTGTAGAAAGTTTCATTTTAGACGACGGTACTAAAATCCTCACTACACCAACCGCCCATTATAGCCTCACCATTGCTTTGGCATTTTTAATGATCGGCACATCTCACATCCTTGCTATCGCAATTTCTCCAATCCGACACATCGGAAACTTCATCAAAATCGGTCCCGTTTTCAAAGCAATCAAAAATCTTTCACCAAAAGATTTGGCAATGAGCATGATCGATGTATTCCTCGGACTTCTCGATATTATCGGTGAAGTCGCTAAATTAATTTCCATCTCCACTCGTCTCTTCGGAAACATGTTCGCGGGCGGAGTAATCATTGCAATCGTTTCCGGACTTTCTGTTTACACTCAGTTTGTTGTGCCATTACCGTTCGCGGTACTCGGCTTATTAACTGGCTTTGTGCAAGCATTTGTCTTTGCAATGCTCGGAATGCTTTATATTAGCAGTTTGGTCGGCGGTGTTGCACCAGCCAAACAGCAAACAGAAACTAACTAATTTATTAATTAATAATTCTTAACCATAAAATTATGGACGCAGAAGCAGTAAAGTATTTATCAGCCGCACTCGTAATGGGTATTGGCGCTATCGGTTCAGCCTTCGGTGAAGGTTTCATCGGTGGTAAAGCAATGGAAGCCATGGGACGAAATCCAAAGTACATGGACAAAATCTTTACAAACATGATCGTCGCTCAAGCGATCGATGAATCTACAGCGATTTATTCTCTCGTAGTAGCCCTAATCATCCTTTTCGTATAACATGGATAAACTACTAACATTAGGTATCGACCCGTGGGCGATCGTCGTCTACCTCGGTAACACGGGTCTAGTCATCGTTATTTTGACCCTATTGGTTTACAAACCAGTAATCAAAATCCTCGACAAACGCCGCGAAGTGATCTCAAACAGCATGGACGAAGCCGCAAATCTTCAATCCGCCTTTGAGAAAAAACTTGCCGAAACCGAAAGACAAACCAAAGAAGCGGAAGAAAAATTCCGCGACGAATTGGCAAAACTTAAGGCTTATACCGAAGAAAAGCGCAAAGAACTCTTTGCCGAAATGGAGCAAGCGCGCACCGCGATGCTCAACAAAACCGAAGAAGAAATTCGCGAACGCAAAGCCGGACTTTTGAAAGATGCCGAAAAAGACATCAAACTCTTGATGGCAAAAATCATCCTC
>CAZVOZ010000001.1:26471-66309 GCA_964629065.1 uncultured Candidatus Peribacteria bacterium | reverse complement strand
GCTGCAGCGGCCTCGAAACCAAAGACTGCCTCATCAGCGCCGAAATCTTCGATCCTACTGCTAACAACCAGGGACATTTGAAAAACGATCCCATACAAGGAAACGAGGAACCTCTGACGGAGGCGTATGGCCTTATACGACGAGGAAGAGGTGACGCAGTTGACACAGTAGGGTGCGTTTTTCAAATGTCCCCTCAAGACCTCGACCTCCACTACCGCCACAGCAACCTCAAAGGCACAAACAAAATCGTCCTCTCCGCCAAATTCCGCATCACAACTTGCCAAGACAAAGAAGCCCAAGCTACTCGAATCACCTCTCTTCGCCAAGACCGCTTCCAAAAACAACCCTTCGGCGTTCTCACCACCGGCTCCTTCTTCAAAAACCCCTTCCCCGAAAAACCCGCCGGCATCCTCCTCGACCAAGCCGGCCTCAAAGGCTTCAAAATCGGCGACGCCCAAATCTCCGAAAAACACGCCAACTTCTTTATCAACAAAGGCCGCGCCACCGCAAACGAAATCCTCGACCTCATGCACCACGCCCAAAAAACCGTCCACGAAAAATTCCAAATCGACCTTACCCCCGAAGTTCAGATCATCCCCGAACACCCACTCTAATTTGCGCCAAAAGCCAAAATCTGCTAAAATATAACCAGATTTTTCAAAAATCAAATAACCTCTCAAATCCTATGAAAGCACTTAAAAACTTTGCTTTGAGCTTTGGCCTCATGTCAGTTGCTCTCGTTCTCTTCTCTGGCCATGGCCTCGTCGAAGCCAGCTCAATTCTCAATCCTGGTGATGTTCCTGAGTCCGTCTCCGCCGCAACCGGTGGTGAAGGATCGCTTCGGGCTCTTATCTTGCGTATTGTGAACTATGGCCTCGGTTTCCTCGGAATCCTCGCCGTCATTATGATCATCTACGGTGGT
Source organism: uncultured Candidatus Peribacteria bacterium (assembly GCA_964629065.1). Taxonomy (GTDB): domain Bacteria; phylum Patescibacteriota; class Gracilibacteria; order UBA1369; family LOWO2-01-FULL-3; genus CAYORB01. The sequence continues at coordinate 65,387 of CAZVOZ010000001.1, read as the reverse complement.
GTCCAACTTACAGGATCAGCCGGTAATGAAGATGCTATGGGTAATGCCAAAAAAATCATTACTTACGCCGTCGTTGGTTTGATTATCGTATTACTATCCTTCGTTATCGTTCAAGCCGTTCTCGGTGCCGGTACCGGAGTCGAAGTCTAAACTTCCCAAAACACTAAAAAGAGTCTCAACCAACTACTGGCTGAGGCTCTTTTTCAAATACTTTCCTCATCCCTTCGACCACAATTTTCCCCGGCTTCACCTCAAAAATATCCTCCCAATCAAATCGCCGCTTATCATAACGCACCAAATTCCAAAACCCCTTCGCCACCCAAATACACTTCAAACATAACCCATTCATATCCACCGCATAATCAAAAACCTTCCCCAAATACACCCCTTCTTTGTCATAAACCGCACAATTCAAAAAATAAAAACCCTTTGAAGCCACCTCCCGCGCTCGCACCACATCATCAATTTCCGCCACCACATCGCGATCAATTACCACCAATTTCTCCGCCGAAAACACCTCTACATCCATCGGGCTAATCATTAAATTACGGCTTCCACCTACCACAATTCCCACCAGCTTCCCACCACTCGGTTCAATAATCAAATCCACCACACTCGTAAAAGGACGACCCTCATCGTCAAAAACCAAAGTGCGTACTAATTTGCTCAATAACACCTCCATAAAACAATTATACAAAAATCACTTAACATAAACCATTTAATTGTTTAAAGTACCTCTGTCCAAATCGGGGAGTAGCTCAGTTGGTAGAGTGCGTGGTTTGGGACCATGAGGCCGCAGGTTCGAGCCCTGTCTCCCCGACCATTGAAATCTAACCCCTCACCCTATGTCCAAAGAAGGTAAATTTGATCTTTCCAATCGCCTATTCGCGATCCTCACAGTTTTCGTGATCGCAGCGGCTGGTTTCGCTGTATTCATGGGTATCAGCGCTTGGCAAGGCGTCAGCGGCGACTATCCACGCGAAATCTCCGTCGAAGCCACCGGCAAAGCCTATGTCGTCCCAGACATCGCCGAAATCACTCTCGGTCTCGATGTCAAAGCCGACACAGCTGACCAAGCCGTCGAACAAAATAGCGCAACCATGAACAAAGTCATGGCCGCCCTCACTAAACTCGGCATCGAAGAAAAAGACATCAAAACCTCTTATTACAACCTCGGTCCAAACTACGATTATTCCAACAGCGAAACCAAACAAAATGGCTTCCTCCTCAACCATAGCGTCATCGTCAAAGTTCGCGACTTCGACAAAGTTGGTGAAGTGATTGCCAAATCAACTGATTCCGGCGCCAACATCTTCGGCGGCGTTCAATTCTCTGTCGACGACATCGAATCCGCCAAATCCCTCGCGCGCGAAGAAGCAATCGCTAAAGCCAAAGTAAAAGCCAAAGAAATCGCTAAACAATCTGGACTTTCCCTCGGCAAAGTATTGAACTTCTACGAATACCAAGGTGGTTCGGACTACGGAAAAGGTGGTTTCTACGCCGAATCAGCCGTCATGGCCTCTCCCGAAGCCAATGTTTCCGTCACTGCACCAACTATCGAACCAGGCGAACAAGAAATCAGCCTCACAGTCACCCTCACTTACCGCGTTCGCTAAAGTCTCAATCGTTTGAACTCTTCAAAATCAGCGCACAACAAATACCGGTTGTGCGCTTTTTCATACCCAATCGTTGAAACAGGCTTACTGCCGTAATCATGCCCGGGATAAACCAAAACCCCATCACCCAACTCCTTCAATCTCCCCAAACTTCGCCAAAAATCCTCAATATTACTATTCTCGAAATCCGCCCGCCCAATATGCTCCACAAACAAAGTATCGCCGGTCAAAAGAGCTGTCTCATCAACTAAAAAGCAAATCGCATCATCACAATGCCCTGGCGTATAAATAACGCGAATTCGCACATCCCCCAAAACTAACTCCTCTCCATCCCCCAAATTCGCCCGACTATACACCGGCACGCCAAACATCGAAACCAACTCCGCCACGCCCGCCACATGATCAAAATGCCCATGCGTAATCAAAATCCCTTTCAAAACCAAATCATTTTCCCGCACCACTTCCAAAAGCCGCGGCACATCGCTCGGATCAACCACAAACGCCTCCTTTCCACTCACTACAAAATAACTAAAATTCCGATCAAACCCCCGCACCGCAACCTGAATAATCATTTTTTCCCTTTTAAAATTTGATTAATCCACACGCCCTCCTCCTTCACAAACCGCTCCTCCGTCACCTCAAAAAAACTTTCCTCCATCGCCGAAAGCACATCTTCCGGCCGATGATAAAAAGAAATAATCACAATTTCACCTTTATCCAAAGACAACTTCGGCGCCTTCCTCTGATTCACATTCGTCACAATAAAAACCCCGCCCGGCTTCAATACACGATAAACCTCATCAAAAGTTTTCTCCAAACCCTTTAAATGCACAATCAAAAAACTCGCCACTACCACATCAAAACTCCCTTCTTCAAACGGCAATTTTTCGCTATTACCTAACACAAATTCCGCCGCGCGACACTTCTTCCGCGCCAAATTCAACATCTCTTCCGACACATCCATGCCCACCACCTCTGCCCCGAACTTCACCAAATTCATTGTCATCCGCCCCGTCCCACAGCCCAAATCCAGCACCTTCTTCCCCTTCACATCGCCCAACATCTCAAACAAATCATATCGCTCAAAACTATCCAAATGCGCCAAAGTCCGATCATAATGCCCCGCATACAAATCATAACCCTCCTCCGCCAAATAAACCTTCGCTTTCTTCTTATTGCTCATAAGCCAATAGTAACATAAACTATCATCAGTTCTAAGTTCTAACTTGTCTCCCCATGGGCGTCGGCGGCGAAAAACCAAACATGCGTGAAATCGATGACACTCGCGGCTCCTCCCGCGACGATAGTTTCGAAGAAGTCGTCGCGCGTATTCAATCCGTAGCAACCGAATTTAGCGACCAAGAAAATCCCCACTACATCGAAATCGGCGACGAAGAATACGAAATCGGCACGCGCCGCACCATCCTTTTCCATATCAACAAAGAAGACTACCGCCTCATCCGCACCACCGAAAACTTCCGCCTCAGCGGTGACGGCCGCCAAAAGCACCTCGAAGACAACATTCCCCCAAAAATCCACATGACCTTGCACAAAAAATCTCCCTACGATCAAAATTGGCAAGTCATCGACCTAGAAGACCTCTTCTAAATGGTGATTCGTAGTTTACATCATTGGTTTTAAGTGCTACGGAGCTTATTAGTAGGGATTTTGTTATTGTAGAAGGTTTCTATTCTTAGCATTCTGTTTAATGCGTACATGCATAATATTAACCCTAGCACAGATGTTATTGTTATTTCATGGCCGTAAAATATATCTACTACAAAGCCAACTACAATTGCAAAGTATGAGATGACAGTTGCTTTGAAGTTGCCAATTGTACTCACAGCTACCGAGAAGGCAAAATGAGCACAAGCAGTTGAAAATAACAGCAGACCCAAAAGTGGCCCCCATGCCACACTCGTAAAATCTAAAGTCATATCAGTATCAAATATTAACAGAGTAATTAAACTTATAATAAACGCCGTCAAAAAAATAATCGGCAAATAGTCGAAAGAATTTTTTTCAAATAATTTATCAAGACAAATAGTGTAGACGGCAAAAAGACAAGAGGAGAGTAAGCCCAAAAAAATACTGAATATGTTTAAATTTATTGAAGGGCTAAAGAAGAATAAGAGTCCCACTAGTAAAATGCATAAAGGTAAAATATGTAAAAATCTACGTTGGCTAAAAATTACTAAAAAAACTATCTGCAAGTTTGTTAGTAAAGATGCTTGGCTTACAGTCAGTAATTGAAATGCCTCAATAGTAACAAGAAATTGGGAGTATAGGACAGCACCACAAACGAAAGAAGCTAAAGCCATTCTAAGAGTCATTTTTGTTTTTTTTCTTAGAATAGCGAAACTAAATAGTAGTCCTGCAAAAACTAGCCTTATTGCAACAAGTAGTAGACTATCTATAGGTAAATATTTTATCCATAATCCAATAGTGCCCCAACCCGCCGCGGTGACCAGTCCAGCAAAAATGCCAATCACGCTATCTCTTTTCGACAACATATAGGACGTGGTTTAAAGGAATGGAAGGATGGTGACCCATTTCTAATTTTTCCATTATTTTTAGTCCTTTACTAGTCAGAAAATATTCCCATTCCTCCATGCAAAAATGGCTAAATGGTAAGGGTAACACTGTTTCATGAATTATAGAGTTAAAAATCCAGTCAAAAATAACATTTAGTTTTTGTTCATCGCTATCGCCTTGGTGGAAAGTATTTTCCAGAACAAATATTCGCCCACCACTTCTCACTTTTCTTACAACTTCATCAAACATTTGTTCTGGTTCATCGCAATGGTGAAGAACAGTTGCCATAATTGCATTGTCAAATTCACCTTCAATATAAGGTAATTCCTTTTTATCATATTCGTAGAGAGCGAAAGGTAAATCCTGCACATCTCTCCTAAAATCATAAGAATCACAAGTCTTTACGTTTATATCCGACCTCTGTTTTTGAATCTCATCTGCCACATAAGAATCTCCCGAATCATGATCCAGCACAGTACCTGTTAATAGCCTCGAAGCTATCACCCCTGCTACCCATAAGTTTCTCTGCATTAAAATATGGTCTATTGATTCTGTAATTTGTTTTTCTTGTAGAAATTTTAACCACTTTGTTCCTATTAGAGGCAATTCATTCAAGGAAGCATTTGCGATATCAGACGCGATTTCGTTTCCAATTGTGTCGGCATCCTCTTGATCTATACCAGTAGCACGCAGTATGCCAGAAAACCTTCTGCTGATTTCAAGCTTTGGGGCTGAATTTAAAGCTAGATTCATTTTGATTCTATCAGCAACCCCAAGACCAATCCCGCTTACTGATGTTAGTAAAGATGGGAAAATTTGGATTTTATCGTCTCCATTTTCTCTGGTACATCGTTGCGGACAACATTCTAATTGTATCATTGTATGGATGGTTATAAATTTTTGAATCTTTACTCAATAGCACGACCAATGTAAAAGTCTATGTCCTAGGACAAAATGTCATTAAAATGTCATTTTTGATTTTCATATGTCAAGAATTCACGATAATATCTACGCTGCATTTTGTCGAGAAAGATCAAACGCACAAATAAATTGTTTTAAAAGCGTTTTTATAGTATAGAATATCTAGATGTCGAAAATAATTTGACAACACTATGATTGTGGAATCACTTCAAAAAATGGGACTCAGTCAGAAGGAGTCAATCATTTATATTCACCTGATTCGTTTCGGGGCTCAGAGTGCTAGTTCTTTAGCTAAAGCCTCGGATATCAATCGTACAAATATATATGATATAATCAAGAGTCTTGCTAAAAAAGGACTTGTTGCCTCAATTAAACACCAAAATTTTACTCACTTTAAAGCAATTGATCCTCGCAATCTCATCGATTATCTCGAGCGTGAAAAGCGCGAATTAGTCAAAAAAATCGAAAAGCAAAAACAACAAATCGAAAAAATCCTCCCAGCTTTAATTTCTCTTGAAAGCCCACAAAGCACTAAGCCAAAAGTGACTTTTTTCGAAGGAGAAAAAGGTCTAAGAGAAGCTTATGAGGACACTTTAAGTTCTTCTAGCGACATTCTTGCCTATGTGAATGTTGAGGAATTAGATAAGGTCTTGCCAAATTTTTTTCCTGAATATTATGCTCGCAGAGCAGTTGAAAAACGAATACACATAAAATGCATAGCTCCAAATAGTTCAAAAGCAATGATTCGGAAGAAGCTTGATAAAAAGGAAAATCGTGAAATGATTTTAATTCCTTTTTCAGAGTATAATTTTACCCCTGAAGTGAGTATCTATGACAACAAAGTCCTTTATACCTCTTGGCGGGAAAAAATGGCAATCATCATCGAATCCACCGAAATCGCCGAATTCCATCGCTCTATGTACAAACTCTGTTGGCAATCCGCCAAATCGCTAAAAAGTTCTTAGTTCTTACCCCTTACCTTCCTCGCCCACTCCTCCATCTCCTCCTCCTCCCTATCATCATTGTGATCAAACCCCAAACAATGCAAAAACCCATGCACAAAAAGCATTTCCAATTCCCGCTTCAAACTCACACCATGCTCTAAAGCCTGCCGCTTCGCCGTCTCCACCGAAATGAAAATATCCCCCACCACAATCCGTTCGCCCAACACCCGCTCGCCATCAAAATACGCAAACGAAATCACATCCGTCGGCTTATCCTTGCCACGATATTCCCGATTCACTTCGCGCATTGCCCCATCATCCACCAAAATCAAATTTAATTCCCCTCGCTTTCCACCAAGCAATTCCTTTAACCGCGCCGCCAAAACTTTCTCCCCTCGACGCAAAAACGGCTCAAACAAAGACTTGCCATAACTCACCTTCGCCTCTTTGCGAAAACAAAAATCAATCATGTCGCCAATATTTATCATATACTTCCCATTCATCATCCGAAATTTCCCAAAAAGCATAAATCGCCACACCCGCAAAATTATCGCGATCACTGCGCCAATTATTCAACCCATCGGTCATACCTCTCAACGCATTTTCCAGATTTTCCACATTCGGATCACTATCACGCGTCTCATCTTCATAAGCCGGCACACCCACAAACAACTCCTTTCCTTCCAACAAATCACTCAACCAAATCACCTGCTCGCGCATCAACAAACGATACAACCAATCCGTCTTCACACGCGTATCGTAAACCATTACCGCAATCTGATCGGCATACTTCGCCACATTCTCATAATTCACCTCGCTATTATAATTTTGCCACTCCTTTTTATCATCAGTTAACCGAATCAATAACTTCGGAATAAACTCCGCCATCGCTACGGAAATATTCGCTTCTGGCAATGCTTCGCGCGTCAAACGCAAAACATCAATAAACTCCATATCCTCATCCCAAATCGGCTCCACATCAAAATGAATCCCATCAAACCCCACTTCCTCCACCATCATCAAAGCGCTTGCCGCCACATTCTCCCGCACCTCCACATCCTCCAAACGAATCCGACTACGCACTTGCCCCAACCACGCTTGATACTCAATCGTCGGCTCAATCCCCTTCGCAATGCGCAAAAACCGCTTTGCATAAGGATACAAATCCGCACTCACTAAACCATTCTCATCCAAAGGCCCACTATGCACAAAAATCGTATCCATTCCCGCCCATTCCAGCCGCTCCACCAATTCGCGAATCTCCGCCTCACTCTTGAACTCTCCCACCCATTCATGCCCCAACCAAACCGCATTATGTCCGCTATTATAAAAACTCCCATGACGCCCCAACGAAAAACCAATCGTCAAATAATAACCTAAAAATATCAAAGCCAAAATCCCCATCCAAAACCCGCGCCAAAACCACTTTTTATCAGCCATTCAGTTTTCTTAAAGCATCATAAACAATAATCGCATAACAACTCGCAACATTCAAAGAATTCGCCCGCCCCAACATCGGCACATAAACCGCGCGATCGCACAAATCCAACAAATCTTCGTCCATTCCATTAACTTCATGCCCAAACACAAAGCACACCGGATAATTATAATTTGCCTCATCATATCGTTCCGCGCCATGAATCAGCTCCACCGCCACAATCTCCACGCCTTGCGCCTTCAAACCATCAATCGCTTCTCTCGCTGATTCGCAATATTCAAATGGCACCACTTCTTCCGCTCCCAAAGCCGTCTTCGCGATCTCATTTCGCGGCGGCACCCCCGTAATCCCACACAAAAAAATCTTTTCTACCATCGCCCCATCCGAAGTTCGAAAAAATGCCCCCACATTATAAAGACTGCGCACATTATTTAGCACAACATAAATCGGATTGCGCTTCATCCCACGCACCTCCTCCACCGAAGGCTTCTCCCTCTGAATTTCCTCATTTGCTATCTTCTTCATCTTCAGCACTTATAAACTCCTTCGTGCGCTTAATCAAGTCCGCCAACTCCTCTTTGCTAATATATTCATCCGGCCTAAACAGTAAAGTATTATCAATCAAGCTATTATCCAAAGCAAAGCGCGTATAACGCGGATACCACCACATATAAGGAATATCTCCACTCACATCACTAAAGCCCGAATTTTGCCCACTCAAAGCCTCATAAGACCCCAATTCTTTAATCAATTCAAACTGATATTTAAACTTCACCAAATCCGTCGCTCCCAAAACAACCTTTAAAGCCTGAATTCGCGTCACCGGACCCTCTGGACGAAATGGACTATCCTTATCACGCATATAGCCATTAATAATCCCTAAAATCGTCGCCAAATTTACTTCTTCATAATACTTACTCCCCGGTCGCACATCCGGATAAAGAACCAGACTCTCGCCAATCTCCATTTCATCAAAATTCGAAGCCGCCGAAAAATTAAACAAACAAAACTCCGCAAACTCCAAGCATTCTGCAATCTTCTCTTTCTTACTTTCCCTCAATTCAAAACCATCAATCACCTCCTTTACCAAAGCTCCCCGACTCACTTCCTTTTCGGGATCAATAAATTCCCCCTTTAAACCAAAATATCCACCATCACCATAAATCACATAAACTTCACCACTATCAGCAAAATCACCATCTGTATAAATCGCTCCCACCACCAAATCCTTCAAACCATTGCCATCAAAATCCCCCACCACCAAACTACTACCAAACCAATCATCCGCTTGCGCACCATACATTACCGCTCGATAATCCCGTGCATTTAAATCAAAATCACCCTTCTGCAAATCCGCAAAATACACCGCACCTTCATAATCACTCTTCGCCACCATATTCACTCCAGGCGCCCCAAAAATTAACTCTTTCACCCCATCGGCATTAAAATCCTCAATCACAAAATCATAAGCCCCCATTCGATCACCTTCACTCCCCTTCAGACTCATCAACGCTTCGTTTTTTATCCCTTCCAAACTCCCTTCAAAAACTTCAATTCCCCCATTATCCCCGCCCTCCCAATAAGGAAACGAACTCACCGCCAAATCTTCAAAACCATCACCATTCACATCATCAGTCGCCAAAGCAAACCCAAACCACTCGCCCTCATTCTCACCACTCAGTGTTTGAAAAACTCTTTTTCCCTCAAGAGGAAAACTCTTTTCGCCCTTATAAATGTAGACAGCCCCATTCTGAGTAGACAGTCCGTTTTTGGCTTTATATCCGGATATAATAAGCTCTGGGTAGTCATCCCCCATTAACTGTCCAGTCGTAATGGCCGAGCCAAATCTCTCCTTTTCCTGATTACCCAAAAACACTCTCGGTACACCAAAACTATTCCCGAAATTCAAAAACAAATAAGCCGCACCAGACTGATTTTGACCACTGAATCCGGCCAAAGGCGCTCCCACAACCAAATCATCCTTACCGTTTAAATCCAAATCATCCACCGCAATTTCCAGACCAAAAGCTTCGTTCTCCTCCAAGCCATGAACAGTCGAAATAGTCTTATCTAAAGCCAGATCAAGATTCTGACTACCCGAAATAACCGTGCTGTCAATAATGTATACCTTACCAAGCCTTTCTCCCTTATTGTAGGCATTATGGGCGCCTATCGCTAAATCATCCACCTTGTCACCATTAAAATCTCCCACTGCTAAAGCCCTACCTAATTGATCGCCACCTGCTTCACCAAAAATCGATATCGTATTAGCTTTGCGGTCTTTACTGCCTAATAAAACTTTTACCTCACCATTCCATTTTCTATCCGTCATACTAGCCAAAGGCGCCGAAAAAGCTAAATCTTCAATCCCATCACCATTAAAATCACCTTTTACAATCTCTTCCCCCCATTGCTCACCAACTTCACCGGAAAAAGAGGCGACAATTATCTCTTCCGCCACTCGCGCTTGATAAATCTCTCTCGCCGCAAAGCTCTCTTCGCTAAGTGCAATAAGAAACATCAAACAAATACTTATATAGAGAGTATTTCTCACGATTTTTAAAATGAAATGAAGGTAAAGTAATTATCTTCTTTCGGTGTCACGCTGTAAAGATCTTCATGTAGACAACACTCATTTATTTGTCTACTATCAGCGCGTCTACTGTCTACTAGACAATAAAATCAGTTATAGACAATGCTATGTCTACATCTTTGAAGTACAAAAATAGTAATATAACTAGAGCTCAAGCTGCAGAATTACTCAATGTGTCTGTCCGTACAATAGACAGATATATTCGTAGTGGAAAATTGTCTAGTCACAAGGTGAACCGTGATATTTGGCTTAAAAAAGCTGATGTAGTTGGTTTGACTAGTCAACAGGTGTCAAGTTTGTCTACTGGTCATGCGCTTCATTCTGAAGTAGACAATGTTTCCGAAATTGTCCAGACTTTGTCTACTCCTAGTAAAGATGATGTTTTTGAAAAGCTCTACAATAAGCTGCAAATAGAATTGAAAGAGCAAAGACAGCGCCTGGAAATGGCAAATTATCGTGTTGGCCAACTCGAAAGTCAATTGAAATCCAGTATTCCTTTGATTGAACACCAAAAAGAAAAAATCCAAAACCAAACCATTACCAAATGGGTTTTAATTCTCATATTACTCACAATCCTTTCTCTTCAGCCTCTTTGGCTTCTCAAATCATTTGAATGATTTCTCTCTGCACCACTTCAATCTTCACATTCGGAAATTGCTCTTTCAGTCGATCCAAAATGCCACCTTTGATTGTCAGAATTTCTGTTAGAATCTTTGGTTCACCAATCAATTCAATTTGATAAGGCGCGCTTAAGATACTCCCATTCAATAAAATCTGACCTTGCGGCAAAGTGTCAAAGCCCACTGTACTATTAGTGATTCTTATTCCATTTATAGCCACTGCCTGCGCTCCAGAGTTGAAAGCTTCATTTATTAAGTCAATCATCCAAAAAGTCGAAATAGAGCCATCAATTGTTACTGTCAATCCTGTCCCATAGATCGAACTCTTGCCGCTCAATTTACTATATTTAGCAATCTCATCTTCCACTGCCGACAACGCCAATTCTTGATCATCCAATTTCACAACCGTCTCTTCTAAAGAACTCACTTCCTGCTTCAAAGCTTCATTTTTATCCTTCAGAATCTTAATTTCCTGAAATACATTCGTTTGCTTGTCTCGTAACATTACATCAATGTCTTTAAATGATTTTATTTGCAGTACTAAGACAAAACCGACAGCGCCTGCCAATAAAAGTATCGATATTTTTTTCCAATTTTTCATTCTACCAAATTTAAATATTCCACCTTTAAATCGCCATTATAAATAGGTACATTCACCCGTCCCTTCTTTACAATATTGAAGGTTAAATTAGTGTCAGCCTTTTTCGCATAAAGAGAGGGCAGAAGCCCCTTATTCAAAACCCTTTCTAGCATCAAATCAGCGTCTCCCACGGCGCTAATCGTGAATGGTGGTGCGGTATGTGTATTATTGATCAAGATCGTGCTTCCAACTGTTGAAATCGTTGAATTAGAAATCACTCTTTGATTATTGATCGCAATCGCCGTTGAAGATGCGGCATTGAGTAAATTCACCAAATCACGTAAATCCGAAGCTTGAACACGATATTTCTCGCTATCTTCTATGTCTACCTTCGCCGCAAAAGGGCTGTCATTCAACGAAATTTCCAGCCCCTCTCCTGACACTTCCGTGAGCCCAATATCACTCTTCAAGTTTTCCAGAAGGCTTAGATTGACATCTTCACTCGAAGCTTCAATTTTCCCTTGAGCATCCTCAATCTGTTTACGCAAAGTTACGATCCTGCTTTGTAAATAAGATTGTTCGTCCAAAAACTGCTTCAGTAACGCCTCTCTCGCTTCTAGCTCATCAATTGGTACAGTGCTTTCTACTGGTAAAGCTGTCCGAAAATGGAAAGTTAAAAACAGTCCAATCAGCCCACCAACGCACACGAAAATAATTAAACTCCTGTAGTCTTTCATATAAATTAGTTGAATTATAGTTGACCGCGGCCAGTTCTTCAATCTAAGCTTTGCATATGATTGGACTTTTTGATTCAGGTTATGGTGGCATCACAGTTCTAAAGCCGTTTTTAGAACGATTTCCCCAATATGATTATATTTATTTTGGCGATAATGCCCGCGCGCCTTATGGAAACCACAGCGCCGAAACCATCCTCCAATTCACCGAACAAGCCGTCAACCACCTTTTCGATCGTGGTGTGAAACTTGTCATCATCGCTTGCAATACCGCTTCAGCCAATGCACTTAGCAGTCTTCAAAAAAAATACCTCAATGGCGCAGACGAAAAGAATCGCAAAATTCTCGGTGTTTTAATTCCCACCGTCGAAAAAGCTGCCGCCATCACCAAAACCGGTCGCATCGGTCTTGTTGGCACTAAAGCGACCGTCAATTCCGGCGTCTACAATCAAGAAATCGCCAAAATTAACCCCGACATTCATATCACTTCGAAGGCTTGCCCACTGCTTGTACCTTTTATTGAAGAAGGTTGGCATACCAAGCCCGAAGCAACCTCAATCCTCAAAAAATACCTCCGCTCATTGAAAAATGCCAATATTGACACATTAATTCTCGGTTGTACACATTACCCCATCATGCGTAAGCAATTTCAAAGAATCATCGGCAAGCGCGTCCAAATTATTGAATCCGGCCAATCCGCTGCCGAAAGTCTTGAATCGTACCTCCTTCGTCATCCAGAAATCGCGGAAAAACTCACCACCGGCGGCACGCGCAAATTCCTAACCACCGAAGACCCCGCTACTTTTCAATCCTACATCCAGAAAAATTTTGCCCTCAAAATCGCCATGCCCGCAAAAGTCTCCCTTCGGGCTGGGAATGCCGAAAAAGGATGAGCTGCAAGGAAACAAGGAGCGACTGAAGGAGGCGTATGTGCTAATACGGTGAGGAAGGAGCGACGAAGTTGACGCCGCAGATCGCCTTTTTCGGCATTCCCTTACTCCCACTCAATAGTCCCCGGCGGCTTATTCGTAATATCATAAAACACCGCCGAAACATTTGGTACCATTTTTAGCTTCTCTACCAACTGCTCCAACAAATCAAAATCCATGCGATAAAAATTTGCTGTCATTGCTTCTAAGCTCTCCACCGGCCGCAGTACAATTGCCTCTTCCCCACCATCCACACCAACTGGAATTAATACCGTCGGAAACTGCCAAATGTTTTTGTCAAGACCGTGCTCGCAAACAAAGTCCATAACTATCTTATCGGCATGTTGGGTAGTCAAAACTCGCGCCTTATCAATCCAACAATTTCGACTACTCAAAACCTTTAAATCATTAGGGTATAAGCTCAAAAGCACCCTATTCACTTCCGGGACTTGATTAGTCAAACGGGTAGACAACCTGTCTAGGCCATCCCAATCTTTTGTCTTTCCATAGACCACAGCCGGGTGTCGGTATGTGCGTTCATCCCCCTGAACTCCCACACTTTTTATAGGTAAAACCTTCACTTCAAGACCCAGTTCTCCTGCCAAAACTCCGGCATTTTTTTCAACCTCTTCCAAATTACTCGGATAATCTTCACCTTTACTACACAGAATTCTCACACCCAAACCTGGACCCGGAAATGGATGTCTTTCTACCATCTTCTTTTCTAAGCCCAACTTCTCACCCACCGCCCTCACTTCATCCTTATACAATTGATTTAAAGGTTCAATCACCTTTCCTTGACGACAAAGCTCCTGAATCTTATCTACGCGGTTGTGATGCGTTTTAATCTTGTCAGCGTGCTTACTCTCGCCCGTCTCAATCGTATCTGGATAAATCGTGCCTTGCCCCAAAATCCATTCTTCGGAGTCCAATCCCAAATCCGCGCAAACTCTATCCTTAATATCCAAAAACAAATCACCAATAATCTGTCTTTTCGCTTCCGGCTCATAAACCTCACGCAAAGCTTCCAAGTACTCCTTCTCGGCATCATAAACATGCAAATTATCTACGCCAACTCGTTTCAACGCCTCCGTAACTTCCGCTGCTTCATTCATCCGCATCAAACCGGTATCGACCAAAAGCCCATAAACACGATCGTTACCCAAAGCTTTCTTTAGCAGCAAAAACGCCACCGTACTATCCACGCCACCACTAATCATTAAAAACACTTTTCGCTCACCAACCTTTTCTTGAATCTCCGCCACAATTCGCTCGATATAAAGATCCAAATCCCAATCGCGTTTTGCTCCCGTCAGCGCCACAAAATCCGTCAAAATTTTCATTCCGCATGGCGTATGCGTTACTTCTGGATGGAATTGAACGCAGTAAATTTCCTTTTCCTCATTCACCATTGCCGCAATTGGACAGTCCTCAGTCGAACCTACTACCTTGAACCCTTCCGGCGCCTTCACCACTTGGTCAAAATGGCTCATCCAAACCGTTTCTTCCATTTCTAAATCTCCCAAAATCCCTGGCTTACTAGATAATCTCAATTGAGCCTTGCCATATTCTCGCACTTTTCCTTTTTCAACTTCACCTCCAAGCACCTTGCCCACCAATTGATGCCCATAACAAATCGCCAAAATCGGTACACCCATTTCGAAAATTCCTAGATCACAAGTTGCACTCCCTACAGCATTCACGCTCGCCGGCCCACCCGACAAAATAAAACCTTTATAGCCTAATAAGTCTTTCGCTGGAGTTTCGCCATCAAAAATCTCACTATAAACACCCAATCGACGAATCCTATTGGCAATCAGATGAGCGTATTGTCCTCCAAAATCCAAAATTGCAATCTTATCCATAAATTATTTCTTAGATTTTTTAATTTTTTCTTTCATCTTTTTCATCAAATTTTCCTGCTTCTTTACTATCTCATCCAGAGGCTTCATCAAAGGAAACATCACGCAATCCTTCAAATTATCCTGCCCCGTCAGCAAAGTCACCAAACGATCAATCCCCATGCCCCAACCTGACATACAAGGCATCCCATGCTCCATCGCCAATAAATATTCCTCATTCATCATCATCGCCTCTGCGTCACCACCAGCTTTCGCCAAAGATTGCGCCTCAAAACGCGCTCTCTGATCACGCGGATCGACAATCTCCCCATAAGCATTAATCACTTCCCAAGTATTCACCAATAGCTGAAAAGTGTCAGCTAGCCGTGGATCCTCATCACTTCTGCGCGCCAAAGGCTTCATATCCACCGGATGTTGAATCACAAAAGTCGGTTCAATTAGTTTCGGCCGCGACACCTTTTTATAAAGATGATCCACCAAATTGCCATATCCTAATTCCTCCAAGCCCTCTACAGCAATCTTCTTCTCCTTAATCGCCTTCTTCAAACTCTCTTCATCGTGCTCCAAAACATCAATACCGCAATCCTTTTTAATCAAATCCGTAAATTTCACTCGCGGCCAAGGCGCTTTAAAATCGACTTCCCGTAGTTCACCTTCACGATCCATAATTTTCACTTTCGTTGGTAACCCCAATCTCTCAAACAGAAACTGAAACATCCTTTCAGTAAAATCCATATTATCCTCATAATTCCAATATGCGGCATAATGCTCCACCATCGTAAATTCCTGTAAATGACTCGGATCAATCCCTTCATTCCTAAACACTCGCGCTACTTCAAAAGTCTTTTCAAAACCTCCCACTAAGGCCATTTTCTGCCATAACTCACCGCCAGCAATCCTCAAATAAACATCAATATCCAAAGCATTATGATGAGTCATAAATGGCGAAGCCGTTGCGCCCGAAGAAATAGTTTCTAGAACCGGCGTCTCAATCTCAATAAAACCTTCCGCCCAATAAAATTCCCGCAAAATCCGCACAAGATCACTGCGGAAAATAAATCGATTCATCGTTTCACGATTCGTCGTTGTTTCTAGATATCTTTGGCGATACATCGTTTCCTTATCCTTTAAACCATGCCATTTTTCTGGCAACGGCCGTAAAGTTTTTGATAGCAATACAAACTCTTTCACCATCAAAGTCACTTCCCCGTGATTCGTTCGAAACAACTCGCCAACCACCCCCACATGATCCGCCGTATCAAACCTTCTCAGAGATTTATAAAGATCCTTACCCAAAACATCTTCCATAAAACAAATCTGCATCTTCCCAGAAAAATCTTGCAGATGCGCAAAACTGATTTTCCCATGTTGACGGAAAGACATCAGTCTTCCAGCCAAACGAAAATCCTCTTTCACACCATTTTCCACTATCTCCTTCACTTCACGCAAATCCAAACCCTCCGCTGCCTCCAAACTTTCTGCAACCTTCGCACTTATCCTAAATCGCTCAGGATAGGCACTGACACCGCCTTCTTCAATCAGCTTTAACTTTTGCAACCGATCATGATATTCACTGTGTCCCTCAGTCATAAATCAATTATATAGCATACTCTTCTATCCGCCTATTTTTTTCCAGCTCCACAAATTTTAACTGTGATTTGTGGAAAGCCAGCTCAATATGCCCGATTGGACCATTACGATGCTTGCGAATGTAAATGTCCGTAATCCCTTTCCGCTCAGTATCTTCTTCATAATAATCCTCACGATACATCATCAAAACCACATCGGCATCTTGCTCAATCGCACCCGATTCACGCAAATCAGACAATTGAGGCGTTTTATTCGGACGCATTTCCACCGCCCGTGACAACTGAGATAAAGCCAAAATCGGAATCCTCAAATCCCGTGCTAACGACTTCAAGGCGCGCGAAATATCTGAAATTTCCTGCACTCGATTCTGACTATATTTCGCACTACCGCTCATCAACTGCAAGTAATCCACCATCAGCATATCCAGCCCATGCTCCATTTTTAATCTTCTTGCCTTCGCTTTCAATTCCCCAATTGAATTCCCCAACGAATCATCAATAAAAATCTTCATTGAATTCATCTCATCCATCACCTTCCCAATTCGCCCGAAATCTTCATCGCTCAACTGACCCGTACGCATCTTCCACGAATCCACCGACAACAAACTACAAAACATCCGCTCCACCAATTGCTCTTTGGACATTTCCAGCGAAATCACACCTACGCTATATCCAGCTTTCGCCACATGCTGACAAATATTCAACGCCAAAGCGGTTTTTCCCATCGAAGGCCTCGCCGCCAAAATTACCAAATCGGCCGGCTGCAATCCCGATAAAATATGATCCAAAGACTTAAAGCCTGTCGAAATCCCACGATACTTCTCCTTCGCTTCTGGATCGTGCAAATCGGAAATCTTCTCATAAGTCTTCGTCAAAATATCCCGAACATGCACAAACTTATCCGTCATAAATGTCTGCGAAACGCCAAACAAACTCTTCTCTGCCTGATCGATCAATTCCGACAACTCCTCGTCTTCTTGGTATCCCAAGCCCTTAATCGTATCACCAGCAATCACTAACTTTCGCAAAATTCCCTTCTCCTTTACGATCGTTGCATATTGAAAAATATGACTAGCCGAAGGCACATCTCCAGCCAATGAGGCAATATATGAAGCTCCACCCACCAACTTCAGCTGTTCACGATCCTCCAACAAACTCGTTAAAGTCACCAAATCAATCGGCGACCTTCGGTCAAACAAATCCAAAACCGCCTGATAAATCATTTTATGAGCATCATGATAAAAATCATCTGCCATTAAAAAGTCAGAAATCTTTACGATCGAATCCTTATCAATCAACAGCGAGCCCAAAGTAGAGCGTTCCGCATCCAAACTATAAGGCGGCACTAGTGAGCCACTTTCAGCCATAAACAAAAGTTACAAATTGCCCTTGTGCCCGAGACTATAGCTCAACTGATTTTTACTTTCAATTTTTTAGAAAAATTTTAACTTCACCCCCTACAATCAAAACATGCTCAGAGAACAAATTGCCAAAATTGGCGAAGAAAAAGCCTTAAACTACTTATTACATAAATCACACATTCTTATAATGCGCAATTTCCATTGCCGACAAGGCGAAATCGATCTTATAACCTTTGAAAAAAACACCCGAATAATAGTCTTTACCGAAGTAAAAACTCGCACCAGCGACACCTTTGGTTCACCACAAGAATCAATTACTCGCTTCAAAGTGCGTAAAATTCTTTTAGCAATTTATCAATTTTTCAAACAACATCCGCGCTTTCGAAAGTACAGTTGGAGAATAGACGCGATTGCCCTAAAATTAAATACACACGGAAACTTACAATCCATCCTTCACATCCCTTCTCTCAACCTATGAATCCCAACTTCAAACGCCTAATTTTCTTTTTCATTGTTCTCGCAATTTTATTCGCGATCTTTGTCTTCCGGGCGAGCATTTTTAGTGGAACTGTAAACCTCCAAGGCCCGCCGCCTTATCAAGTCAACGAGTTGGGTAGTCAAACAAAAAATTGCCTCAAAGATCCATGCAAAATCCGCTATCCCATCGGAAATCACACTTTAATAATTCAAAAAGAAAAGTCTCGACCCATCCTTCTTCCTCTCTCCATTAAAACGTTTTCATCACAAGAAATCGCTCTTAATTTTGAGGAACTGCCACAACTAACTCGCATCGATAATTATCCCTCAACTAAATCAATTTCGGCGGAGCTCAACAATCGTACTCTCACCGATCAAAACGGCAGCACAGTAGCTGTATTTCCCAAAATAATCACGCCAAACGAAATCATCAGTAATAAAAATTTCACCCTCCTCCTTACCAGCGATCAAAACTACCTTGTGGACCACATCACCAAAAAGAGAATTACTCTTAGCCAAAACATCGTCACCGCCAATCAGTCGCTCATTTCACCTCAAGGAAACTTCCTCGCTCAGTCCATTGAAGGCAATTTAAAAATCACCGGACTGAAATCGCCCTTTCATACTTTTGACATTATTATCCCCAATTCTCCTATCGAAAGTGGTCAATTTATATGGCTAAACAACGAAAAAATTCTTTTCGCAACAAATAATGATTTTAGTCGCGAACAAGAAACAACAAATGGCTTAAATCAAATCACTTTCACCTCATTAAAAAAATCCAATTATCTTTTCGCCACTTACGATCCAAAGAGCGGAAACTTCGAGCTGATCGGCGATTTTGGCGAATTGACCGATATTCCATCTAACCTAAGCCACTCTAATCTGGAGAACTTACTCTACTTTCAAGCCGGCGACACCAATTTTCAGATTTCCCTCTAAAATTTTAGAAAAATTTAATAATCGACTGTCATCATACTGGCATGACAGCAAAAGTTTTTTCCTGCTCCTTTAGTGGGCTCGATAGCCAAATCATTGAAGTTGAAGCGGACATCAGTCAAGGTATGCCGGCATTTAATATCGTGGGGTTAGGCGATACCTCCGTTCAGGAGTCAAAAGAGCGCATTCGCTCAAGCATTAAAAACTCCGGCATGAAATTCTTACCTATCCGTAAAACTATCAATCTCGCACCGGCACAACTGCGCAAGCACGGTACGCTATTTGATCTACCGATTGCTATGAGTTTGTTGATTGCTAGTGGTCAAGTGCGATTCAATGATGTTGAATGCTCGATTTTAGTAGGTGAATTAGCATTGAACGGCGAAGTAAAACCAGTTAGAGGGGCTATTTTATTCGCCGAAGCCGCTGAAAAAGCAGGTTTCAAGCAAATTTTCTTGCCAGTGGACAACGCTCAGGAGGCCAGCTTATTTAGTGAAATAAAGGTTCTTCCTGTTTCCAATCTAAAAGCGTTATTGGACCACATCAGCGGACGAAAGCTTATCGAGCCCACTAAAAGAGTCGGAATCAACTTGCGTCAGCGCCCGATTACTTTTTCTCAAGTAATCGGGTTAGAAAAGGGGAAGCGTGCTCTGGAAATCGCCCTCGCCGGCTCGCATCACGCCTTACTTTACGGCAGTCCCGGTTGCGGCAAAACCGTCCTTTGCCGCAGTTTTCGCTCACTTTTACCTACTCTCACGAAAACAGAAATGCTCCAAACCACCAAAATATTTTCCATCGCCGGTTTGCTTGGAGGTTTGAATCAATTCATCAAATCCCGCCCCTTCCGCGAAGTTCACCACGGCACATCATTTTCCACTTTGATCGGTGGGGGAGTGCCGCCTCGCCCCGGTGAAATTTCCCTCGCCCACAATGGAATTCTCTTCCTTGACGAAATCGCTGAATTCAACCACAAAACTCTTGAAGGCCTCCGCCAACCACTCGAAGATCGTGAAGTAAAAATCAGCCGCAACCAAACCACCACGACTTTCCCCTGCGATTTTACTCTTTTAGCCACTATGAACCCCTGTCCTTGCGGCAATCTTGCCGACAGTAAAATCCGCTGTATCTGCACGCCTCATCAAATTGCTCAATATCAGAAAAAGCTTTCCGGACCTCTAATCGATCGCTTCGACCTTTTCGTTCACATCACCCGCAGCCCAATCCAGAAACTCACAAAACCTGACCATGCCGCCACCCAACGCATCTTCGAAAACATTGAACGCGCTCGGACTATTCAACTCCAAAGAGGAAAACTCAACCATCAACTCGACATCGAAGACCTCAAAATGTACTGCGAGATCTCACTCGAATCACAAAAACTCCTCTTTCAAGCCGTCGAAAAATTCAACCTTTCCAATCGCGCTTACCTCAAAATTCTCAAAATCGCCCGCACCATCGCCGACATCGACGCGATGGAAAAAATCCAAACCCATCACATCATGGAAGCAATCCAATTCCGCCGCCCCAAGCTCACCTAAAAAAAAGCTGAAAATAATGAGATGCAAGGAAAGAAGGAGCGACCGACGAGACGTATCGTTTTATACGATGAGGAGGGAGCGACGATCTTGACGCCGCAGATCGCTTTTTCAGCCTTTTTTAAGTTCTTTTCTTTTCTTCTTTGCCATTTAGATAAACCCTCATCTCCGGCTGAATTTGCACCTTCACTCTTCCCGCTTCCAAATCCACATCCATTTCAAAAAATTTCTGTGGCAACTCTTCAACCAAAGCAAATAATTTTTCATTTGCCAAAGCGATTTCTTCCTCCGCTTTTAACTTCATTTCCCGCAACTGATTGTAAAAACTATCCTTCTTCAAACTTTCATTATAGTCATCTTCAAAATCCTTCACCTGTTTTTTCAGATCTGCCAAAGATTTTTTCAAAGACAAATAATCTTCCGTTTCAATCTTCTCTTCCGACTTCATGTCTTTTTTAACTTCCTTTAACTTATCTCTTAAAGTCGCCAAATCTTTCAAAAGAACCGCAATTTTATCGTGCACCATAGAAATAGGAGTTTAATTATTCACGCCGCGCCATCCTAACATGAAAAAAAATCCTATGCTAGAATCTCTCTATGGAAATCATCGACATTCTGGATATTCATGGCCAAAAAACAGGCACTCACAAATCGCGAGCTGATATTCATCGCGACGGTGACTATCATTTGGCGATTGAGGTGTGGCTTTTTAATAATCACAATGAACTCCTCATTCAAAAACGCTCTGCCAACAAAGACTCCCATCCAAATCTTTGGGAAGTATCATGTTCTGGCCATGTTGACAGTGGCGAAGCCTCTCTGGAAGCCGCCTTGCGCGAACTAAACGAAGAGCTTGGAATTACCTCAAATGCCACTGAATTCCAATTCGTTCAACGATTTTTTGAGCCTGCAATTCTCGATCAAGGCCGCTACATCAATAACGAATTCAAAGACTTATACCTCTTACCTTGCAATTTTTCCCTTGATCAATTTACCTTTCCTCCCAGTGAAATTACTGCATTAAAATGGATTTCAATCACCGAACTCAAAGAGCAAATCGCCCAAAACGATCCACAATTCGTCCCGCACCCAGTTGGCTACCCAATCTTATTTAAAACTCTTCATGAAAACAAAAATCCGACTTGATCAACTCCTTTACGAAAAAGGTTTTTGCCAAAGCCGCTCCCGTGGCCGCGATTTAATTCTCCAAAACCTTGTCAAAGTAAGAGGTCAACTGCAAACCAAACCCAGCGCCGCCACCTCTCCTGACGCACACATTGAAATCCTTACGACCGAAAATTATGTCAGCCGCGGCGCCCAAAAACTTCAGCACGCCATCAAAAAATTCCGCATCAACACAACAAATATCGTCGCTGCCGACATCGGCGCTTCCACCGGCGGATTCACCGATTATTTACTTCAAAATGGCGCCAAAAAAGTCTACGCCATTGATGTCGGCCACAGCCAATTAGCCGAAAAATTAGCCAAAAACCCTCAAGTGATCAATCTCGAATCAACCGACATTCGCACGCTCGAAACTCTGCCTGAAAAAGTTAGTCTCATCGTCGCCGATCTTTCCTATATCTCACTCCGTCTCATTTTACCTCATCTTTCAAGATTTATAGAAAATGCAGAAACCCCAATTGTCGTTTTATTTAAGCCTCAATTTGAAGCTGGGCCTAAACTCACTCCAAAAGACGGTGTCATCAAAGATCCCCAAATTACCGAAACACTTCTGACAGAATTCTACACTTGGTGCACCGAAAATCACTTTCACATCGCCCAAAAAACCCCATCCCCAATCACCGGAAAAAGCGGAAATCAAGAATACCTCTTATTGCTTTTTTCCAACAATCGAGAAATATAATTTTTCCTGATCTTCCAGCGGGAAAAAATAATAATTCATTCCACCAGCAACCTTAAACGCACTGCTAGGAATACGAAGCCCCACACGATTACCACTCATTGCTGATTCTTTCATCATCAATTTTATTTTCATTTCTTTCACACTTTCCAGCTCAATCTTCAGATTATTAAAAACTAACGCATCTCTTTCCACCTTACCTTTCACTATTTTATCTCCAATCATTAACTCAGCCTCTTTCACTACATCATCGCCACTCATTTCAATTCGTAAACCTTCCAATCGACCTTTCCCACCAACCATAATCGATAAACCTTCAAACACATTTTCGCCAAGATAGTGAAAATCAACATTTTCTTTCAGCATCAACTCACCACTAAAAGCCTCTAACAATTCTTCTCCGCGCCGATCCAAAGTCTTTTTCCCCGCCATCTCCTCTCCTTCATCTCCATGATGAGTCTCTCGTAAATCCATTACATCAATCACACTGACATAACCATTTTGAAAATAGTGCCATACATCACCATGGTAACTCGCCAACGCAAAGGATGACAAAACCATTATGAAAGCAAAATACACATGAAAAATCCTAGCGATATTCATTAATCAAAAATTTTATAAAACTATTACTCGCCGGATCATCTGGACGAAACTCTTCACCGAAAGAAGAAAAATTTTCATCCGAAACCAGAGTTGCTAAGTAATTTTGTAAAGGACTATCAGTTTCCACATCACTAAATTCCGCCACTTCTTCTTCACTCGAAAATTCCACATCGAAATAATCAAAAATCGCTTCTAAAGCCTCTGCTCTTGTCATCAATTTTTCCGGTCGCAAAAAGCCTTCTTCATCTTTCAAAATCCCCAATCCATAAATCGTATAAATTTCCGCCGCTCTTTCGTCATCCAAACCCACATCACTCAAAAATTCCACTTCCGGAACCTCTGCTTTCAATCTCATTTCTTCCAAAAACAAAACAGCAAAGTCTCCTCTAGTCAAAATTTCGTCATTAGTGAAATGTAAAATGTCCGAAACTCTAGATTTATCACTTTCCGAACCTTCTTCCTTCAAAAAATAAAACCCTTCCTTTTCAGTAAATACACTTAGTTTTTTGAAATTATCATCTTTCAAAACCTCTCCACTCATCTCGATCACACTATAAGATTCCACCAAACCATCTTCTAAACTTTCACGATAATTTTCTTTTCTCGCCTCCAGTTTATCGCTATACCAAATTTCCAAACCGCTCAATCGTGCCTTTTCCAAAGCTTTTTTAGAGATCTCTATTTTACTAGCAAAACCATACACTTCAGTTTCATAACTATTGTTAGTTTTCACTAGTTCATGCCTATTGTGTAAAAAAACCTCAATCTTTATCTTTTGCGAATTCCATTCTCCATCAACCAAAACCTCCAAATCTTCCAACAAATAATTCCCACCATTCGCTAGATCGATTTCTTTCAATACAATCTTTTCACCATCATTACCTGTTTTTATTGTAATGACACCATCTTCCAAAGCTCCGCCCAAGTTTTTAATCAATACATCAGCCTTATATCGATAAAAGTTAAAAAACTCTTTCGGTTCCGCCATTAACTTCAAACGCACATCCTCAATCACTAAATCACTAGTCAATTCTCTCCTTTCTTCTGCCATTTCTTTCAAAGGTGTCAAAAGTGAAGTCGATAAAACACTATAATCATCCTGAACTTGGAAAAAGAATTGGCCACCAAAAATAACCAGAGCAAGAGCGCCAATCGACTTTAAATACCAAAACCTTTTCCCCTGCATTTTATTTTTATTTTAAATCCCCAAATTATACCATCTATAAGCCTAAAAATCAATTCTAAACCAAAGAATATGGCCAACAACACTTTAAAAGGTTATAATCTTCCACAAATGTCAAAATTCATTGTTAGAGGAGGAAAAAAACTCACAGGTCGCGTAAAAATTAGCGGTTCCAAGAATGCTGCTTTGCCAATTATTTGCGCCGCATTGCTGACCGATCAGCCAGTTATATTAAAGAATGTTCCTGATATCGCTGACATTCATTCGATCAACAAAATTATCGAACATTTTGGGGCAAAAACGGAATTCAATAATGGTACTTTAACGATTGAAGCAAAGAAGCTTGTAAAAAAGCCCGCTCCAGAAGATCTTGTTAAAAAAATGCGCGCCTCCATTCTGATTCTCGGTGCTCTATTGCCACGCTTAGGTGAAGTAAAAATGGCTTTTCCAGGTGGCTGTGTTCTTGGAAAACGATCAGTCTCTACTCACACCTCAGCTCTTGAACAACTTGGTTGTCAGACGATTGATGACGAAAGTAGCTTGCACATAAAAGTAAAATCTCTCATCGGTTCAAAGGTCATTCTCTCGGAAATGAGCGTTACTGCCACCGAAAATGCCATTATGGTTGCAGTTATGGCTAAAGGTCATACTGAAATTCACCTCGCTGCCTGCGAACCACACGTTGAGGATCTTTGCAATTTTCTAAAAAAGATGGGTGCAAAAATTTCTGGTATTGGAACTACAACCTTGAAAATCACGGGCGTCAGCAGACTTAATGGGTGCACCTATTCAGTCACCGGAGATTATCTTGAAGCCGGCACATTTGCTGTTGCTGCCGTCGCTACTAAAGGAAATGTCACGCTCGAAGGAATTAATCCTGATCATCTAAATAGCGTTTGGCAGAAACTACAAGAAGTTGGTGCCGAAATCATTATCAAACATAATCAAGTCCAGATAATCGCCCCAAAAGGCAAACTCAAAGCTGTTGCCATGCTTCGTACCAGTGTTCATCCTGGATTTCCCACGGATCTTCAAGCGCCTTTTACAGTTCTCCTTACCCAAGCCAATGGTGTCAGTAAGGTCTTCGAGACTTTATTTGAAGGACGCCTTAACTATCTTTTTGAGCTTGAGCTAATGGGGGCTCATGTCGAATTTCTAAATCCTCATCAAGCAATTATCATCGGACCACGCAAACTAAAGGCAATGCCGATTTCCAGCTTCGACATTCGAGCTGGCGCTGCCATGGTCATCGCCGCACTTATCGCTACCGGCGAAACAATTATCTCGAATATCAATTATATTGATCGGGGATATCAACATCTCGAGCAAAAACTCCGTTCGCTCGGAGCTGATATCGAACGCATCATTGAGGATTAAGGAGGGTGTTCAATTCTTCCGTCTAAATCCGTCCTAGAAATCTCTTTCACACCAACTGCTTCCAAATTTTGCAAAACTCTCTCATCTGGATGTCCATAACTATTTCCAGCACCCACTTGGATTACCGCTTTTTTTGGTCTCACCTTAGCTAAAAATTTCAAGCTAGAGGAAGTTTTACTCCCATGATGCCCCAATTTCAAAACATCTGCTCTCAAATCCACCCGCTTCGCCAATAAGGCGTCTTCAATTTCCTCTTCAATATCACCTGTTAGTAAAATCCGTTCCTCCTCATTATGAACCATAATTACAACCGAAGAATTATTTAAATTATCAAAATCCTCTAAAAGCAAAGGTTCAAAAGGATACAAGACATCTAAAAGTACTTCGCCAAAACGAAAATCCATCAATTGATCCGCAATGAAAAATTCCACATCATCTTCAATTATCTCATTCAAAAACTCATTATAAATTCCGCTCCTATTATTAACTCCAGTCAACAAAACATTCTCCACGCGATACTTTTTCAATACCTCAACCAAACCACCAACATGATCTTCATGTGGATGAGTCAATACAATCATGTCTAAGCTACGATCAAAAAACGGCATTACTGCAGATAATTCTTCAATAATCCGTTCGCCGTCGCCGCCATCGACCAAAATCTGATGATTTTCCGCCGTCTGAATCAAAACACTATCACCCTGACCCACATCTAAAAACCACATCTTAAACTCACCCAATGGCAATTCGCGCCACGCAAAAAAACTCCCCACACCAAGACTCAAAACTGTCACAGTCCAAATGCGTAAGAAAATCGCCGAAATTTTAAAGGGTGATGTCTTCATGACACCACCCTAACAAACGATTCTTAAATTTTTCTAAAATGTGACATTATTTTTTTCGGCGGAACATCCGACCAAATCCAAGTGACAAAGCTAGCAAGCCAATGAGCTCTGGGCCAGTTTCAGACAAAACAACTTTGACAATTTTACCTTCACTTTCGTTCCCAACAGTGTCAGTTTGCGTCAACTTGAACCAATATTCTCCCGCTTCTAAATTATTCACTTCATATTCCAAGGCATCAGC
Organism: uncultured Candidatus Peribacteria bacterium; assembly: GCA_964629065.1. GTDB lineage: Bacteria > Patescibacteriota > Gracilibacteria > UBA1369 > LOWO2-01-FULL-3 > CAYORB01. The sequence continues at coordinate 38,601 of CAZVOZ010000001.1, read as the reverse complement.
GTCCAATTCGGCAGTTTTTTCATATTCCACACCTTTATTTTTACTAGTGTAGACAGTTTGTTTTACTGCATCAGCATTCTCGCTTTGCACCTTTTCCCAAGTCAACTTCACTGACATTTTTTCCACATTCACTAACTGCTTAGCTAAGAATTTTGCTACATCATCAGGAGGGATGATGTCCTCAATTTCTTCGCCACCAACTACGCCTCTAAACAAAACTGCCGCATCTTCACCAATCTCCACATCATCAGCATCCATCACATTTTTCACACGCACTTCATATTGGCGATCTTCCATCTCATTAGTTGTAATAATCGCTAAAGCATCTTCCATACCATCTTCACTTTCCGCCAATTCCACGCCAAGGACTTCAAGCTTCACTGCTTCTTCGTCCTTCGCCACAATTTCGAAATCTTCCGAAGGATCAATACTTAAGAAAACAGATTTATTAAAAGTAACAGTAACATGAGTATTGTCGACCGCTTCTGCACTCAATACTTTAAATTCCTTCGCTTCCACATGTTCCGCATCGCTTCCAACAAAGGCTGCCGTGTCAGAAGTTCCGCTCACAATCGGATTTCCAGCTTCATCTTCGATATCAATTCCGACTGTCAAAGTGTAATCCACTCCATCTTCTTGCGCATCAGTTGTCAAAAGTACTGTTTTTCCATCTTCATCTTCGCTATCCAACTCTGCCGCCACTACATTCAATGGCTCAAAGCTTTCATCATTTTCAATTGCAAAAGCATCTTCAGCGTCTTCATCTGGCAACACAACCGCTTCTGAAAATTCTACTTTCACAGTAATTTTATCAACCGCTTCTGCGTCCGCCACAGTAGGGGACTCATCGTCTTCGCCCGCTGCACCACCAGGTGTCGCAGAAACTTGAGAAGACCAATTAACGCTTTCATTACCTTCTGCATCATAGGCTACTACCGCAAAGAAATATTCTTTACCATTATCCAAACCACTCACCGTATAAGACAACTTTTTCCCAACATCTTTCATCTCATCAAAGCTTTCGCCTACATCGTCCACAGCTGAAAGACCATAATGCACTTGATATCCAGTGACATCGACATTATCCGTCGCCGCCTCCCAACTAATCTTTGCCGATTTATTCAAAGCTTGGGCGCGTACACCTTCCACATCGCTCGGTGCTTTCGTGTCGGCTGCAAAAGCCGTCATCGGCATTGCTAAAACCATTAAAGTAGCTAGAGAACTGCAAATTAATTTTTTCATTTGTCTTTTTTAATTTTTATTTCCCAACATTATAGCAAAAAAGCTTCGCCATCGCAAGTCTCCAACTACTAAAAATTCTTAAGAGCGTTTTCTTGTGATCTGTACTTTCGTCACCACATTCTTTTTCATCTTCAAAATTTTCACTGTCCCATGCGGAAAATCCACAATTTCTCCCACGCGCGGAAAACGATGCAAATGATCCGTAATCGCACTATTTACCGTATCATGCTCCTCTTCCCAAAAATCCACTTGGAAGAAATCATTCACCACTTCCAGCTCCGTATCACCATAAACAATAATATTATCGTAATCCACCACTTCCATCGGCACTTCCGAAAAATCATGCTCATCTTGAATTTCACCCACAATCTCCTCAAGCAAATCCTCCAAAGTCACCAAGCCCGCCGTCCCACCATATTCATCGATCACAATTGCAATATGCACATGCTTCTTTTGAAATTCCCGAAATAACTTATTAATCTTCTTTGACATCGGCACTTCCATCGGCACGGCAAAATTCAAATTCTTAATTTTCTTCGTCGTCGAAGACAAATGATAAGCCTTCAACAAATCTTTAATCGAAATCATCCCGATAATTTTATCCATATTCCCTTCATAAATCGGCAAGCGCGAATGTGAATGAGCCAGCGCGAAATCCACCGCTTCATTCAAAGTCATCTCACAATCCAAAGCATCAATCTCGACTCTCGGCGTCATTACTTCATCCACTTCGATATCATTAAATTCCAAAATATTCTCGATCAGTTCCTTTTCTTGTTTTTCAATCGCTCCTTCACTTGCGCCAATATTCAACATCGCCATCAATTCACCTTCAGTCACCGTATAGCCCTTTTTACCACCAGCCAAAGCAGTAATCCATTGGACCATTTTTTCGAAAAACCAAACTACGGGAAAAAGAGTTAGCTGCAAAAGATAAAGAGGCCGTGCCAAAGCTAAAGAAATTCCCGCCGAATGTTCATGCGCAAAAGCTTTCGGCGTAATTTCACCAAAAACTAGAATCAAAAAAGTCATCACACCTGTCGCCACACCAACCCCAGACGATCCAAACATTTCACTAAAAATCACCGTCGCATAAGCCGAAGCGGCGATATTGATCAAATTATTCGCAATCAAGACCGTAATCAAAGTCTTATTCGGATTTTCCTTCATGCTCTTTAAGAGCTTTGCATTGCGTCTATTCTCTGATACTAGCTCATCAACCTTCGACTGGCTGACCGAAAGAAATGCGGTCTCACTACAAGAAAAGATTGCTGAGAACAATACCATGCCCACCAGGAGCAATATGTCAGGATCCATAGTTGATTAAATTCACTTTCCCAAATCTACATCTTTTGTCTTTTTTTCGCAACTAGATTACAATGCCGCCATGAAATTACGCGTTGATCCAAAAATTTTTCAACAAAACCCCGATCTCAAAATCGGCGTTATCCTTCTAAAAGGCATCGATAACAAACGTCGACTCTCCACAGTCGATAGCCTTTTACGCGGTATTTGCGCTCGCCGAGCGAAAGAGTTTGCCGACACTGATATTCTCAATTTGCCCACCGTTCGACCTTGGGCCGATGCCTATGCTAAATTCGGCGTTAATCCAAACAAATATCCACCTGCAATCGCCGCTCTACTTACTCGCATCAAAGCTGGTAAAGAAATCTCTCACATCAATTTATTGGTCGATCTTTATAACCATTTCTCGCTTCAACACTTGCTTCCCGTCGGCGGCGAAGACCTCGACAAAATCCATGGCGACCTTGAATTAACTTACACTAAAGGCGGCGAACCCTTCCGCGCCATCGGCGAAATCGAAGTGAAACAAGCCAAAGAAGGCGAAATCGCTTATATCGATCAAGCCGGTATTACTTGCCGCTATTGGAATCACCGTGAATGCGATCGCAGCAAATTCACAAGCGAAACCAAAAACGCCCTCATTCTGATCGAAGACTTGAGCAAAATCCATCTCGACGAATTTGGTGCGATCATTAAAGAATTCCAAAACGCCGCAATCAAATACATCGGCGGCCAAATCGAACCATACATCATCACCGAAGAAACTTCTGCCATCGACCTCGGCATAAAAGGCCTGAGCGAAGCCGACGATTCCAAAGTTCTCAATAAAGATAAAGCGCACTTTATCGTCCAGCAAGCCATTGCCGAAAAGCAAAAAACTAAACCTAAGCCAAAACCAGTTGCTGACACTTCAATTATCACTGCCGATTTACTCAAACATAGATTGGAATCAATCCTTCAAAAGGCCGCTAAAGCCGCTTTCCCCGATCACGAAATCCATCTCCACCTCGAATACCCTCGCGAAAGTACTCACGGCGATTATGCTTGCTCAATCGCCCTCCAACTCAGTAAAAACCTGAACATTCCACCGCAAGAAATTGCCGCCATGATTCTCGAAAAGCTCGAACCTTCAGCCGAAATCGCCAAAACTGAAATCGCCGGACCTGGCTTTATCAACATCTTTCTCTCCAAAGAAACCCTCCAAGCGGAAATCGACGAAATCCTGCAGCAAAAAGATCAATACGGCCAACAACACAATAGCGATAAAACGATCATCCTTGAATATAGCTCACCAAATATCGCCAAACCCCTCGGCGTACATCACTTGCTTTCTACGGTGATTGGCCAAAGCATCTATAACCTTTACAAACTCCTCGGTTTTAAAGTTATTAGCATTAACCATATTGGCGATTGGGGGACTCAATTTGGACGACTAATTGCCGCTTATAAAAAATGGGGCGATAAAAACACCATTGAAAAAGATCCTGTAAATGAACTTTTGAAACTTTATATCCAATTTCACGACGAAGAAGAGAAAAATCCTACCCTCGCCGATGAAGGCCGTGCTGAATTTCGCAAATTTGAAGAAGGAGATAGCGAAAATCGCGCGCTTTGGCAGTGGTTTGTCGACGAAAGCCTCAAATCATTACAAAAAACCTACGATCACCTCGGCGGCATTCATTTCGACCAAATCCTCGGAGAAAGCTTCTACGAAGACAAAATGACCGCAATCATCGACCTCGGACTCAAAAAAGGTGTTATCACCGAAGGTGAAGAAGGCGCGCTCGTCTTGGAATTCGCAGAAGAGGGCCTCGCAACAGTTCCTGTGCGTAAAAAAGACGGCACAACACTTTATATTACCCGCGATTTAGCCACGATCGATTATCGAATTAAAAATCACCAACCCGCCAAAATCCTCTATTTTGTCGATGTCGCCCAAAGCCTTCACTTCGAACAACTCTTCACCGCCGCCCGAAAAATGAACCTCTGCCAAGACCAACCCGTTCATGTCAAATTCGGCCGCATGAGCCTTCCAGAAGGCAAAATGAGCACGCGTAGCGGAACGGCGGTCCTTCTCGACGAAGTTCTCACCGAAGCCGAGGAACGCGCCGCCAAACTGATCACCGAAAAAAATCCCGACCTTCAAGACACTACAAAACTCGCCCACATCATCGGCGTTGGCGCAGTCAAATACGCCATCCTTTCCCAAAATCGCACCACCAATGTCACTTTCGAATGGGACAAAATCCTCTCGCTCGAAGGCAATAGCGCGCCTTACCTCCAATACACTTACGCCCGCGCCAAAAGCATCTTGCGCAAACAAGAAGCCGCCGGCGACCAAACCGCCGAACTCGATCCTAAAGCCACCGCTGTCTATGAAGACCTAGAACGCCACCTCACGAAATTCAAAGAACAACTCATCATCGCCGCCGAAGAATACAAACCAAACCTCCTCAGCAATTACATTTACGAACTAGCCCAAAAATTCAATACCCTATATGCCGTCGTTCCAATCCTGAAAATCGCAGACCAAAAGGAAAAACACGCCCGCCTCAAACTCGTCGAAGCCACCAGCCAAATTTTAAAAACCGGACTTTCCCTACTTGGTGTTGAAGTTGCTGAAGAGATGTAATATATTGGCCGAGCTGGAAATTTGACAATCAGAATTTTTGGTACTGTTTAGACGCAGCGAGCTCACCGCTAAACCACAGCGAGCGCACGGCGCGAGCGTGAGCAAGTGAAGAATCCGGCTCTGCCGGTTCTGAACGCAGCGAACCAAGAATTAAATACGGAGAGATGGCTGAGCGGTCGAAAGCAATAGTCTTGAAAACTATAGTCCTCGCAAGGGGACCCAGGGTTCGAATCCCTGTCTCTCCGCCATTGAAAATTCTGGCCACCGGCCATTAATTTTCAATTTCGAGCAGTGATGAGAACCATTTTGCTTCAGCAAAATCAGTTCGCGCAATCAAGCGAGCGAGCGAAGCATCAGCTTGCTGAAATATTTCCGAGCGAGTGTAGATTGCCGTCGCCGTAGGCGACCATCCCTGTCTCTCCGCCACTAAAAAAATAAACTATGGCAAAAGGAACGGGAGCAAGAAAAGAAAAGAAAAAGGTTGGCAAAAGTAAGGCTGAAAGAAAAGAGGCTAAACAACTCAAAAAAGCTGATAAATAATATTTTATTATGGATCCACAAGTAAAACTTCAATACATCCAAGCCGCGACCACTCTTATTCTTGGCCTCGTCGGTATTTTCTTGCCCCAAAAATTTAATCCCTTTCGATTCAGGGCTCGTGGCGTTGGTAAAATAATATCCAACGCTCTATCCGAAAAAGTCAAAGAACGAATTCCAAAAGTAATCGGAGCTCTTTGTGTTTTTACTGGCATCGCCGTTGCAATTCTCACAACCATCCTTGGCCCAATGCCTTGGCAGTAAAGATGGAAACACACTTTCATCCACCCAGCCAACTTAGCCAAAATCAACTCCACCAAATTCACCAACTCCTTCTTGATGGTGGACAAGTTTCACCTGAAAACCTTCCACAAAAAATCCAAAACTGCCACCTAATCGCCATCGTCAGCGAAAATGATCAAATCATTTCCCTCGCTGCGATCAAACAGCCCAACGCCGAATACCGCGATTACATCAAACAAAAAGCTCAAATTCCCGACGCGCACCAAATCCCCAAACTTGAACTCGGCTACGCCTATACACGCCCAGAACATCGAGGAAAAGGGCTAAATCGCCAGTTGACTACCCAACTGCTTACCCAAATTGACGATCAAAAAATATTCGCCACCACCGGCCACGAACGCCTCAAACAAGCCCTCAAAAAAGCTGGCTTTAAACAAATTGGCAAAAGCTACCAAGGCAATTACAATCCAAACATCTCCTATTTCGAAAAATGAATCCCGAACAATTTCTCACAGACAACGAAATCGAATTTATTAGACACGAACACCCACCACTTTTCACCTGCGAAGATGTCGAAAATCATCCCGAAAAAATCCCCGGCCTTTTATATAAAAGCTTGTTTCTTCAAGACAAAAACCGCTCTTTCCTCGTAATCATGCCCGACAGCAAGCGCCTCGACCTCAAACAATTCCGCCAAATCGCCCAAACCTCCAGCAAACTCTCTTTCGGCAAAGACAACGAGCTTTATGCTAAACTAAAAATAACTCCAGGCTCCGTTTCGCCTTTCTGCATCCTTAACGATCCAGATCAACAAGTCGAATTCTACATTCACCAAGATGTTCTCGGTGCTGAAATTGTTGGCTTCCATCCTAACGATAACACCGCTACCCTCGAACTCACAAAACAAGCCTTCCACAAATTCCTCGAATTAATTCCGCACAATTACACAATCCTCCATGACTAAGCGCTGTCCGTGGGTTTCCGACCTAGAAATCTATCAAAAGTACCATGACGAAGAATGGGGGATTCCTCTCCATGATGACCAAAAACTTTTCGAACTGCTCATTCTTGAAGGCGCTCAAGCCGGACTTTCCTGGCTTACAGTCTTAAAAAAGCGTGATAATTATCGCCAAGCCTTCGACAACTTCGACGCCAAAAAAATCGCCAAATACGACCAAAAGAAAATCAACGAACTCTTAAACAACGAAGGCATTATCAGAAACCGCCTCAAAATCCATTCCACCATCCAAAACGCCAAAGCTTTCCTTCAAATCCAAAAAGAATTTGGCAGCTTTGATCAATACATCTGGGCATTCGTCGATCACAAAACAATCAAAAACAAATTCAAAACCCTCAAAGACTATCCTGCGAAAACCCCTCTCTCCGATCAAATAGCCAAGGACCTCAAGAAACGCGGCATGAACTTTGTCGGTTCAACAATTATCTACGCCTTCATGCAAGCCGCCGGCCTCGTAAATGACCATACCACCGATTGCGATTTTCACTAGACGCGACCTAGCCTTTTGCCTATATTGCATATGCTCAGCCGAGCTTAACGCGGAGGGATACTCAAGAGGCTGAAGAGGCGGGTTTGCTAAACCTGTAGGGGGACTTCAGTTCCCGCGGGGGTTCGAATCCCCCTCCCTCCGCCAGAAAAGTTTTAGATCCAATAGGTACAAATTTGCTACCTGCAGTACATAGGTATATCATGAGGTTATCCCTTACCTAAACCTCATGAATAGAACATTGTTATTTTTCATCATCCTTGCGGTGATTTTTCTAGCTTGGATTGCTTTCGGATATTTTGGTAGTCGCGTAGAACTTTTGCCATATACTGTCATAAGCAACGATAAAGAATACGAGATCAGAGAAATACCAGAGCACATTATTGCTGAAACAACTGTCAAAGGTAGTTTTGACGATGCCAGCGGTAGTTCATTCAATATCCTCGCCGGTTACATTTTTGGCGACAACCGTCGACGCGAAAGTATTGCTATGACCGGACCAGTTATCGAAAGTGAGTCCGAAAAAATCGCCATGACAGCTCCAGTTTTATCGACCGAATCTGAAGGAGATGAGCGCGTTTTCGCATTTGTCATGCCATCTCAATACACTTTGGAAAACCTCCCAGAACCCAACGATTCAAGAGTGAAAATTAAGAAAGTTGAAAGCAAAGAAGTAGCCGTACTTCAATTCAGTGGTTTTTATTCCGAAAAGAAAATTGAAGAGAAAAAAGAACTATTAAAACAATACCTCGAGCGCGACGGGCTAGAATATGGCACTGTTTATTGGGCTGGTTACAACCCACCATGGACACCTCCATTTATGCGCCGGCTTGAAGTATGGGCGGACCTTATCAAATAACCATTAAAATATGTTCCTCAAACTCTACCTCATTGCACTTCCTGTTTTTTTCGCCATCGACATGGTCTGGCTTGGGCTGATCGCCAAAAATTTTTACACTCAGCAAATTGGATTTTTGATGAAAACTGAAATCAACTGGGCCGCCGCAATTATCTTTTATTTGATCTTCATCGTCGGTCTTGTGATTTTCGCTATCATGCCGGCAATGGACAAAGGCTCTTGGCTGCAAGCACTTTTACTTGGTGCGCTCTTCGGCTTTATTAGTTACGCCACTTATGACCTCACAAATCTAGCCACTCTCAAAGATTGGCCTTTGCTCGTCACAATCGTTGATCTCGCATGGGGTGCGACTCTCGGAGCTTTAGTCAGCGTTATCACTTACTCAATTGCCGCTAAATTCCTATGACCAATTATTTCCTTCTTCTCGCTTTCACCTTGTTCATATACATGAACGCTTGGTTTCTGCTCTCGCTCATCAGAAAGCGCAACGACCTTGCCGATGTCGCTTGGGGGATTGGCTTTGTACTCTTAGCTTGGACCTCCATCTTTCTCAGTCAAGATTTTGAAATTCGTAGCCTGATCGTCAATCTCTTAGTAACAATTTGGGGACTGAGACTTGCTTGGCACATTTATAAAAGAAACAAGGGCAAACCCGAAGATTATCGTTATCTCGCATGGCGCCAACAATGGGGGAAATGGTTTTATATCCGTTCATATTTGCAGATATACCTTCTCCAAGGCTTATTTCTATTCATCATTTCACTGCCAATTTTGGCCATTAATATCCAAGGCAGTTCAGAGATCGGCTTGTTCGATTTTCTCGGAATTACAGTTTGGCTCATTGGTTTTTTCTTTGAAGTAGTTGGTGATTGGCAATTGAAACAATTTATCAAAGAACCAACCAACAAAGGAAAACTGATTACCACCGGACTTTGGCAATACAGTCGTCATCCAAATTATTTCGGCGAAGTTACTCAATGGTGGGGGATTTGGCTCATTGCTCTTGTCACCCCACTCGGCTGGATCAGTCTTCTCGGCCCACTAACAATTTCATTTTTAATTCTCAAAGTTTCAGGAATTCCTATGCTTGAGAAAAAAATGTCTCAAAATCCCGCATTCGCTGAGTACGAAAAAAGGGTCAGTAAATTTTTTCCCCTCCCTCCTAAAAAATAATCCCCAATGATTTAGGAAATTCGTGCCATCTAAAAAAACGATCCCGCCGCCCGCGGATTTGAACCGATCCTCGCTCATCGTGAACTTCGATATTCCCGCCAAAATAATCAAACAAAACGGCCAGAAGGTTGCCACTCCCGAAATTCTGTGAAAAAATAGAACTCTTTAAAAGAGCTTACCATGACCGATCCAATCAACGCTGGCTTCAAAGAAATCCACAAACGCGGCAGCCGCATCGTCGCTGAAGGCCCTCACATGCTCCCAGCAGCTTCTTTAATGATGGCCGCCGGTGTCATCGATAGCCTTAAAGACCGCGCCAAAAAATTCATCACCGTCGTCAATTCATACACCACTCAAATCCCAGGCCACGCCCACCTCGACCAACTCGGACAAGTCGTTGTCAAAGCACTCAAAGCGAAAGGCTACAATGTCTGGTACGCCAATATCGGCGGCGCCGTCGACGACGGAATCGCCATGGGCCATTTCGGCATGAAATATTCCCTGCCTTCACGCGAACTAATCACCGACCAAATCGAAACGATCGTTGGCGCACACCCTTGTGACGCTTGGATCGGCATCGGAAACTGTGACAAAATCGTTCCCGCGATGCTCAACGCCATGGTTCGCCTCGATGTGCCTGCCCTCTATGTCAGCGGCGGCCCAATGCTCGCCGGCGACGATAAATCCGACCTCGTCACCGTCTTCGAAGGCGTCGGTAAACACTCCGCCGGCAAAATCTCCACCGAAGAACTCGAAAAAATCGCCGAAAAATCTTGCCGCACTTGCGGTTCCTGCGCCGGCATGTTCACCGCCAACTCCATGAACTGCCTCGCCGAAGTCATCGGCCTTGCCATGCCCGGCAACGGCTCCATCCCCGCCGCCACTTGGATCGACAAAGAAACCAAAACTTGGAAAGTAAACCCCGACCGCCTCGACTTCCTCGCCAAAACCGCCGACACCATCGAATACATTCTCGAAAACAACATTCGCCCACGCGACATCGTCACGCCAAAAGCGATCGACAACGCCTTCATTCTCGACCTTGCCATGGGAGGCTCTACCAACACGATCCTCCACACCCTCGCCCTCGCCCACGAAGCCGGATTCGATTATTCCCAAGAAAGCATCGACCAACTCGCCAACATCACGCCAAATGTCTGCAAAGTTTCACCTTCTCGCCCCGATGTCCACATGGAAGATGTCCATCGCGTCGGCGGCATCGCCGCAATCCTCAAAGCCGTCGTCACAGATGGCCGCAGTTCTCTAGACCTCTCTCTAAAAACCGTCACCGGCACCCTCGGCGATTGGGTCAACCCCGCGCCCGAACCAGACGGTGACATCATTCGCATCGGCGAAAACGCCTTCTCCGCCACCGGCGGCCTCGCAATTCTCTACGGCAATATCGCCCCTCTCGGCGCCGTAGTCAAAACTGCCGGCGTCGAAGCCGATATGCACAAATTCACCGGCACAGCGCGCGTTTTCAATACCCAAGAAGACTCTCTCTCCGCCATCCTCGGCGGCAAAATCAAAGACGGCGATATTGTTGTGATCAAATACGAAGGCCCCAAAGGCGGCCCCGGCATGCAAGAAATGCTCGCGCCCACTTCCGCGATCAAAGGCGCCGGCATCAAAGCCGCGCTTATTACCGACGGCCGTTTTTCCGGCGGAACCCGCGGTCTTTGCATAGGCCATGTTTCGCCCGAAGCCGCTTCCGGCGGACCAATCGCCATCATCGAAGACGGCGACATCATCGACATCGACACCGACGCTCGCACCATGAACCTCCAACTCTCCGACGAACAAATCGCCGCCCGCCTCGAGAAACTCCCAGAATTTATCCCGAAAGTCACTCGCGGCTGGCTCGGTCGCTATGTTCAACATGTGACCAGCGCCAACACCGGCGCCGTGATGGACAATTACAAGTAACACCTCTTGACTTGTGATTAATAACTTGTATAATCAAGTACCTTTAAAAATCGTATCATGAGAGTTTCTCACGCAGTCTTACTTAGCTCAATTCTAACAACAGGAGCATGTCTTGATAAATTTCCAGCACCACCGTCTGAAACTCGGGAAAGAGACGCAGGAGTAATCTCTGATGGTAGTTTTTTAGATGATCAAGGCACCCGCGATGCACTCGTAACAGTAATTGACGCTATGCTATCTGATACAAGTGTACCGCTTCCACAAGTAGACGCCGCAACCCCAGTTCCAGACGCTGGACAAGTACTAGACGCAGCGCAATTGGATGCCACTATCCCAGCACAAGATGCCGCACCGGTCCCAGACTCACAATCAACAGCTGATGCTGCCGCTCCAATGATTGACGCTGCTACACCAGACGCCGCTGGATCAGATGCACAAGCAACAATTGATTCAGCAACACCCGATGCCGCAACTGATGCTGCCGCTCCAATGATTGACGCTGCCGAATCGGATTTCGGTTCTATCATTCCCGACGCAACCCCTGACGCCGAAATTCCCTCAGATATCAGTATCAGAGCAACTCGTGTTAATTCTCCAAGCGGGCAAATCGATTGTTATGACCAAGGCCGGTTAGTAAGAGTTAGGGCAGAAAGTATTGTAGCCGCCGCCGGAAATGGACAAGAGGTCAGTTTAGTCTGCCTACTTGCA
>CAZVOZ010000001.1:22934-26371 GCA_964629065.1 uncultured Candidatus Peribacteria bacterium | reverse complement strand
AACTTCTTCAAATACTCCTCCGCCTCCGCTCTTTGGCGATCGTATTCGTTTTCCCGATCCTCTTCCTCCATTTCCACGACAATATCCGGCACCAAACCTTCCTTGTCGATTCCGCGATCCTTCGGTGTAAACCACTTCGCAATCGTCACACGCAAACTCGAACCATCGTAGAAATCATCCACTTCTTGCACACTGCCTTTGCCAAAAGTTTGCGTTCCCATCACAATTCCGCGCTTATGATCCTGAATCGCTCCCGCAAAAATCTCCGAAGCCGAAGCCGATCCTTCATTCACCAACACCACCACCGGCACATCCAAAATCTTTGGATTGCCATTCGTCTTCAACACCTTATCATCCACTCCACGCTCTTTGATAATCACCGCATCGCTACCTGAAGGCAATAAATACGACAACAACTCCACGGCAATATCCAAAAACCCACCACCATTAAAACGCAAATCTACAATAATCCCTTTCGGCTTATCCACAATCATTTCCGAAATCGCCTCACCAAAAAGCTCATTCGTCCGATCATTAAACTGATTCACTTCCAGATAAACGATCCCATCCTTTTTTTCCACCACCACACTTTCGATCTCAATCTTCGCGCGCACAATCGAAACCTCAATCGGCTCATTCACACCTTCGCGCGCCAAACTCAATTTCACCGTCGTGCCTTCCTCACCGCGAATCTTCATCACCGCCTCATTCAAATTCATTTCATAAGTCTCCTCATCATTAATCTTATAAATCACATCACCCGGCAATACCCCAGCCTTTTCCGCCGGACTGCCTTTCAATGGCGTAATCACCGTAATCAAACCTTCCTCCATCCCCAATTCCGCGCCAATTCCCTGCAATTCACCATTCAAACTCTCCATAAACCCCTCACTTTCCTCGGGATCCATAAACACCGTATAAGGATCATCCAAAGAAGCCACTGCGCCCTTAATCGCGCCATAAATCAACTTCTCTTTTTCAATCTGATCCAAATCCACAAACCTCTCCTCCACCGTCGCAATCACCGTCCAAAATAATTCCAAATTAAACTCACCTTCCGCAAAGTTCTTTTCCTGCGCTACTACACCATTACCATAAAAAAACGGTGCCGCCACCACACCAACCGAAAAGAAAAATCCACCAAGCACAAGACCGATCACCAAAATCTTTCTCCAAGACCACGAACTATAATTTGGCGGATACATTTGCATAACGAACCAATTCTAAAGAATCTTCTTCAAAGGAGCAACACTCAAAGCTAACTTCTTCAACCCCACCCGTGGATCTTCAAAAGCAATCGTCGCCACCCCTCCAACCACCGCCACCACAATCCCGCGACCAAAACTCAAATGCTCCACCCGATCACCCGTCTCAAAACTCTCCGCCAAACCTTCTTCCAACTCCACCGGAATCGGCCGATCACGCAAATCCTCCGGCCGCATCCGCACCCGCGCCCCATGCCCCCCAAAATTCGCTTCCACCAACTCCGCACCGATATCCGCCAAAAACTGCGACGGCGCATTCGCCCGCGATTCCCCATACAAAGTCCGCGACCGCGCATGCAACAAATACAACCCCTCCATCGCCCGCGTCATCGCCACATACAACAACCGCCGCTCTTCCTCCATCTGCATCGGATCAAACAAACTCCGACTATGCGGAAAAACCCCTTCCTCCATCCCCGCAATAAACACAAACGGAAACTCCAACCCCTTCGCCGAATGCACTGTCATCAAAGTCACCGCATTATCACTTTGCTCAATCGAATCCGTATCGGCAATCAAACTGACTTCCTCCAAGAAAATATTCAACGACAAACCCGCTTCCAGCCGATCATACTTCTGCGCCACCGAAATCAACTCGCGCATATTCTCCACCCGCGACTCGCCTTCCACACTGCCATCATTCACCATCCGCTTGTAGCCAGTCAATTCGATCACTTGCTTGATCATCCCCGAAGCCGGAAATTGACTATTCAACTTCTGCAAATCCTTTATCAGCTTCACAAAATCGACTATCGCCTTTGCCTTCGTTCCACTACCCAAAGCCTCCTCCGCCAACAAAAGCGCATTCCAAAAACTAATCCCCGCACGCAAACCAAACTCCGAAATCGTCTCCAAAGTCTTCGCCCCAATCTTCCGACTAGGCACATTAATAATCCGCATCAAACTGACAAAATCATTCGGATTCGCAATCACCTTCAAATACGCCAACACATCCTTAATCTCCTTTCGTTCATAAAATCGAATCCCGCCAACCAGCCGATAGGGGATACCATAGCGCAAAAAGACCTCTTCAATAATCCGCGACTGAGCATTCGTCCGATACAACACCACAAAATTCCGATAATCCGGCACCTCACTTCCCGCTAACCTCTGCACAATTTCCCGCGCAATCAATTCCCCTTCATGCCGCTCATTATCCGCCAACCAATGCTTAATCAATTCGCCTTCCCCATTTTCCGTCCACAAATTCTTGTCTTTCCGCTGACGATTTTTCACAATCACCTGATTCGAAGCCGACAGAATCCGCGCCGACGAACGATAATTCTGCTCCATCACCACCACCTTCACTTCTGGGTAACCCTTTTCAAAATCCAAAATATTCTCCACCGTCGCTCCACGCCACCCATAAATACTCTGATCCGTATCACCAATTACACAAATATTCCGATACTTCTCCGCCAATAATTTAATCAACACAAACTGCGCCCGATTCGTATCCTGATACTCATCCACCGAAATATACAAAAAGCGTTCTTGATAATAATTCAACACCTCCGGAAACTTCTGCCACAACTCCACCGTCTTCATGATAATATCATCAAAATCCAACGCATTACTTTGTTGCAAAGCCCTTTGATAACGCGGATAAATCTCCGCCACCTTTCCCGAAAAATAATCCCCCACAAACCCCCCATACTCCGCCGGCCCAATCAACTGATTCTTCGCATTGGAAATATGCGACAACACCGCATTCGGACTGACCTTCTTAATATCAATCCCCATATCATTCATCACCCGCTTCATCAAAATCTGCTGATCCGCACTATCATAAATCACAAACGAATTATCCAACTCCAAATAATGAATCCACTTGCGCAAAATCCGCACGCAAATCGAATGAAAAGTCCCCACCGTTGGCAAATCCCGATTCTCCGTAATCCCAAAAAAGACCTCTTCTACCATCTTTTCCACATCATCACTGCGTAATAATTTAGAAATCCGTTCGCGCATTTCATTCGCCGCCTTATTCGTAAAAGTCACCGCCAAAATATTCCACGGACTAACCCCTCGTTCCCGAATCATATAAGCAATTCGATTCGTCAAAGCCCGCGTCTTGCCACTGCCCGCACCCGCAACAACCAGCATCGGTCCATCCAAATGCTTCACCGCCTCAACCTGCTTCTCATTTAAACCCGCCAACAAATCTATCAT
>CAZVOZ010000001.1:21721-22834 GCA_964629065.1 uncultured Candidatus Peribacteria bacterium | reverse complement strand
CTTATCTTGATACTACTACCGTCGTTTCGCCAATCTCCGTAAATTCAAACAAGAAATCCGCAGCATCCGGCGCAACACGCATACAACCATGACTTACCTTTCTTCCCAAATGATCCCAAGCTTCCGTCCACATCGCATCATCTTCATACAATGAATGAGGCACTGGCAAACCTTGTTTTTGCAAACCACGAATCTTCGCTCGCAAACTCGAACTACCCAAACTCGGCAAAGCATGAATTCCATAACCCGTAAACGCTTTACCATTCACACTCAACATTTGAAATCGCGGCATAATATAATGCGGTGACTTCCCACCAATCCGCACATCTTGCTTCCCAACAATCGTATGCGTTCCCACCGGCGTTGGCGTATCCGCCGCACCCGAACTAATCTTAATCTCCTTAATCTCATGTTCACCCAACATAATCTTCATCGTTTGATCCGACAAATCCACTAACAATTTCCTATCGGCATCTAAATCCACAATCTCTGAAACATTCCCAGAATACGAAGCATAAGCCATTTTTTGACGCAAATCCTTCGCATCTTCCGCTGGGTCACCCACAATCACATCAAAATTAAATAACTCATCTTCAATCCAAGTTACTCCCTCAATCACTGGCGCAAAATATTCCTTATAAACCGCATCTTCCTCACCGGCTACCGCTTCAAAAGTAAATGAAGCCATCTTTCCGGGCAAAACCTTCTCTTGATCCATTCTCACGCGACTGCCACTTTCCCAACCTTCCGCACCTTCTTCATAAAATTTACTTGTACGATCGCGCTCTTTCTCCGTTCCTAAAAACAACTTCAACCCCGGACAAGGACTCTCATCCGAAAACAACGGTACATTCGAAGCATTCTTTACATAAACCTTCACCTCAAATTTTTCCCCCTTCTCCACTTTCAACTTCTTCCTCACCGTCACAAGATTCACATCATAAACTCGCTCCGTCGGCTCAACGAACTTACAAACACTAGTTTGACTATCCGCCTGACTAGTCGCTACCGGCTCCTCCGCCGCCACAAAATTCGTTGCCAACAGCGAAGCAACTACCGCCGAAACAGCCAAATGTTTACCAAATTGAACCATATTGATTTGTTTTATTTTTT
>CAZVOZ010000001.1:0-21621 GCA_964629065.1 uncultured Candidatus Peribacteria bacterium | reverse complement strand
CCAATCTCCTTACTAGCAATCTCCTTACCACAAGCTGACCAATGCTCTTCCAATTTATCAATCGCCTTCTTAATCTGCTCTTCGGTAACCTTCCTTTTTTCACAAGCACGCCAAATTCCTTTTTCTACCTTTTCACGATCATAATTCTCCCGCGTCCCATCTTTCTTCACCACCAAAAAGTTCGTCACTTCGAGCCGCTCGAACGTTGTGAATCGATGAGTACAATCCTCACACTCCCGTCTCCGGCGCACCGCTTTATTGCCTTCGGTCTCACGCGAATCCAACACCCGCGTATTATTTTGCTGACATTTTGGACAAATCATATGATCGGATTATATCTCTTCAAACTTTTTCATCAAATACAAATCCGTCATCCCCGCCACAAAATCCTTCACCCCAATCTCATCGCGACTAAACGCCTCCGGCAACAAATCCATCCGCCCCAAATAAAAATCAAACACCTCCTTCAACTTCGCCACGCCCTCATCCGTGCGCGCCACCACCTTCTTGTGCAAATAAAAATTCTGATACAAATAACTGCGCACCGCTCGCGTCATTTTCATCATCTCCTCGCTAAATCTCCCCAATTGCCCACGAAAATTCTTCACATCTTCCACCGACCCAATCGCCTTCGCTTCCAAATTCCCCCGCGTCGTCTTCAACCAATCTTCGCACATCAAAGCCGTAATCTTGCTAATCATCCGCCGTACCAAAACCTCCTCGCTCAAATCCCGCCCATATTCCGCGCGCACTTCTTCCTCAGCAATCTGCCATAACTCCAGCTTCCGCAATTCCTCAATCTCAATCAAACCCGAACGCAAACCATCATCAATATCATGATTCGTATAAGCAATCTCATCAGCAATATTCACCACTTGCGCCTCCAAATGCGCCGCCACTTCAAACATCTTCCCTTCCTGATCAAAGGCCGTTTGATGCTTAATCAAGCCCTCCAAAGTCTCGATCGTCAAATTCAATCCTGGAAAATCCGGAAACGATCGCTCCAAAACCTCCACCACTCGCCGACTTTGCTCATTATGCTCAAACCGCAAACCAAACTTTTGCATAATCTCATTCAACATCGCCTCGCCCGCATGCCCAAACGGCGGATGCCCCAAATCATGAGCCAATGCAATCGCTTCCGATAGATCTTCATTCAAACCCAAATCTCTCGCCAAACCGCGCGCCACCTGCGCCACCTCCAAAGTATGTGTCAATCGCGTGCGATAATGCGCGCCGCTATCTGCCACAAGCACCTGCGTTTTCTCATCCAACCGCCGAAAAGCCTTCGCATGCAAAATCCGATCACGATCCAATTCAAAACAAAGCCGCCGTTCCGCAACCTTTTCTGAGTGAACCCGCCCGCGACTATTCGCACTCAAACTCGCATAACTCGCCAAGTGATTTTCCGCTTTCTCTCGCATATAAGTTGAATTCAATAGGACAAAATGATATACTACTAACATTAAAAACAAAAGCATTGTCCCAAACAAACCTCTCACCTTCGGCTCAAGAATGCATGAAACGCCTCCCCGCGCTCACCGCTCTTTTGCGTGACAAAGGCGTCATCGGCCGCATCAACGAAATCATGGCCAAAAATCCAGGAATCACTTACGAACAAGTCGTCGAAACGATCCTCGATTTTGATGATGCTAACACCGAATGCATAGCTCGTGCCCTTGCAAATGGCGACATCGAAGCCGAAACCATTCTCAACAACTACGGCCGCAAATGCACCAATAACATTCAAGCCGTCGGCGACAGTCTTAGCCAAGAAACCCCCGAAGCTCCCGAAACAATCGATAAATTCATCGTCCAAATCACCCAAATTGCCGAAGGTAAACAAATCGAACTCGAACAAAAAATCACCGAGCACACTTCCTACGACGCCATCGAAGCCAAAATGCTTCTCAAAAATCTCCCCGCCATCATCGAAGTCGGTCTCGACCAAACTACCGCTGACAACCTCAGCTTGGAACTTCAAAGCGCCGGTGCTACTGTAGAAGTGCACCCTCAAAGCGCTTAAATGAAACTATCTCAGCACATTCGCAAATTTCTCGAATACTGCGAAATTACCAAAAACCGTTCCCAAAAAACTCTTGAGAATTACCAACATTATCTCAAGCGTTTTCAGGATTTCCTCGATCATGATCCTGAACCAAACGAACTCACTCTCGATCAAATCCACAATTACCGCTTGCACCTCAATCGCCTCCTCGACGAACGCAAAAATACTCTCGGCAAGAAAACCCAAAATTATCACATCATTGCCCTGCGCGCTTTCCTCAAATACTTGAGCAAAAACGACATCGCCAGCATTGCCCCCGAAAAAATCGAACTCGCCAACATCGAAAAACGCTCTGTCGACGCTTTATCACATCAAGAATTACTAGACCTTTTCGCCGCCATCGACCCAAAAGACAAAAACGCCAAACGTGACCTCGCCATCCTCCACACCCTTTATTCCACCGGCCTTCGCGTCAGCGAATTACAAAAACTCAATCGCGACCAAATCAACCTCGAACGCCGCGAATTTTCCGTCCGCGGCAAAGGCCGCAAAACCCGCGTCGTCTTCCTTTCGCAGACCGCCGCCACCGCCATCAAAGCCTACCTCCGCACGCGCGACGACAACTTCCAACCCCTCTTTATCAACAGTCTAAAAAACAGCATTCTCGACGAAGAAAAGCGCCGCCTCTCTACCGTCACTATCCAAACCACCGTGCGCAAATACGCTCTCAAAGCCGGCATCACCAAACAAGTCAGCCCTCACACCCTCCGCCATAGCTACGCTACTGAACTCCTCATCAACGGCGCCGACATCCGCTCCGTCCAAGAAATGCTCGGTCACAGCTCCATCACCACCACCCAAATCTACACCCACCTCACCGACAAAAAGCTCCGTGAAATCCACGAAAAATTTCACCGTTAGAACCAAATGTGATAAATTAGCCTCATGATAATCCTCGACCGCCTCACCAAAAAATACAACAAAAGATCGGTCCTCGATGAACTCTCTTTAACGATTAAAGACGGAGAGTTCGTTTGCATTGTCGGTCAATCTGGCGCTGGCAAAACCACATTGCTCCACGCCCTTATCGGCGCTCTCCAGCCAGACAGCGGCCGCATTTCTATCTTCGGCAAAGAAATCACCAAAATGAATCGCCACGAAATCCAAGACTATCGCCGTTCCGTCGGCATTATCTTCCAAGATTACAAATTACTACCGCAAAAAACCGTTTACGAAAATGTCGCCTTCGCCCTCGAAGTCGCCGGCTACGACAAACAATTCATCGCCAGCCGCACCATCGACGCCCTCAAAATCGTCGGCATGGAAGAACATCGCAATAGCTTCCCGAGCCAACTTTCCGGCGGCGAAGCCCAACGCACCGCTATCGCTCGCGCCCTCGTCCATGCTCCCGAAATCCTCTTCGCCGACGAACCCACTGGTAATTTAGACCCAGAAAACACCATGGCCCTCGCCAAACTCTTCAAACGCATTAACGATTCCGGCACAACAATAATCCTTTCCACCCACGATAAAGAAGTCGTCGACTTCCTCCAAAAACGCGTCATCACGCTTGACAATGGCCGTCTAGTCAGCGATATATAAAACTTCTAACTTACCTCTATGTCCACTTACGCAGCCGCCGGTGTAAACATCGAACTCGGTGACGAATCTTCTCGCATCGCCTACAAAGCAGCAATGGAAACCTTCGCCGGCCGCAAAGGCATGATCGGCGAACCAATAAAAGACGAAGGCGGTTTCGCCGGAGTTCTCGACATGGGCGATTTTTACCTTGTCCAAAACGATGACGGCGTTGGTACCAAAATCGAAATCGCCGAACACATCGAAAAATATGACACCCTCGGTTACGACCTCATTGCCATGGTCGCCGACGACGCAATTTGTATTGGCGCGGAACCAATTTCCGTCACCAATACCCTCGATGTCGACAAAGTTGATCCCGTCAAAATCGGCGCCCTCATGAATGGTCTCAATGAAGCCGCTCTCAAACACAAAATCGTTATCCCCGGCGGTGAAATCGCCGAACTCGGCAACGCCGTCAACGGTTACCTCTGGAACGCCACCGCCGTCGGCATTGTCGAAAAAGAAAAAATCATCACCGGCCAAACCATTCGCCCCGGCGATCAAATCATCGCCCTGCATTCCGCCGGCTTTCGCGCCAATGGCCTTTCCCTCGTCCGCCACATTCTCAAAAACAAACTCGGTGAAGACTGGGCTCACCAAAAATACGACTCCGAGCGCACTTGGGGCGAAGTCACTCTCACCCCTTCAATTATCTACACAAGCGCCATTCTCGAACTACACGGACGGTTTAAGCAACCAAAAATCGCCGACCTCAAAGGCATTGCCCACATCACCGGCGGCGGCATCGAAGGGAATCTCAATCGTGTCATGAAAAAGACACAATTCCGCGCCAATCTTGACAGACTTCCCACCCCTCACGAACCAATGTTACGCCTAATGGAAATGGGCCAAGTTTCTGAACAAGAAGCCAGAAAGACTTGGAACATGGGCGTCGGAATGATTGTTGTTAGCAACGATGTCGATCAAATCACTAGTGTATGCCAAAAACACGGCATAAAAACCTCCATAATCGGACAAGTCGAAATTTAATAAAAATTTTAAGAAAATTTTAGAAAAATTTAAGAACAACTTGGTACAAAATAGACATGTACCAAGAAAAATTTTTTAAAGTCACTCAAAAGCCTTTAGTGGACATACCTGATCCACCGAATAAACTTTTCTATCAAGGAGATTTGGATTTACTTCAATTACCCGCGATAGCGATTGTCGGCACTCGACATTGTTCCGAATACGGGGAATATGTCACCCAATCTTTAATCAAAGATCTCGCTGCTCTCAACATCGCCATTGTTTCTGGCCTAGCCCGCGGCATCGATAGCATCGCCCATCGCACCGCGCTAGAATATGGTTTAAAGACTATTGCTGTACTCGGTAGCGGACTGAATAATATCTATCCACCGGAAAATAAAAATCTCGCCGCCGAAATTGCCAAAAAGGGTTTGATACTATCTGAATATCCCGCAGATGCTACCGCTCTTCCGCGCAATTTTCCCGCACGCAATCGGATAGTTAGCGGACTTTCCATCATGACCGTCGTTGTAGAAGCTCCATCCAAATCGGGGGCATTAATTACTGCTAATTGTGCCTTAGAAC
Organism: uncultured Candidatus Peribacteria bacterium; assembly: GCA_964629065.1. GTDB lineage: Bacteria > Patescibacteriota > Gracilibacteria > UBA1369 > LOWO2-01-FULL-3 > CAYORB01. The sequence goes on along the minus strand of CAZVOZ010000001.1, from coordinate 16,418 downwards.
AGGGTAGAGAAGTTTTCGTTGTCCCAGGTGATATCGATCGCGAAAATAGTCTCGGCTGCATTGAATTATTACAGAAAGGCGGCGCATACCCGATCAGCTCCGCAAAAGATATCATCGCGTTTCTCAACGAAGCCCCCACTCTCCTTCCACAAGATCTCGTTAAAGACAAACCTCGAAAAAAACTCCAGCATTACAAATTAACCATCGACGAAGGTACTATCTTAAACCTCCTTTCACAGCGCCGCAGTACCGACATCTTTCAGCTCCAATCTCAATCGGGATTAGAAGTTTCCACACTTTTAGCAACCTTAACCCTACTCGAAATGAAAGGGCTTGTCCTAGCACAAGCCGATAAATATCGCTCTACTATTTAGCCTAGTATATTTGTCACTCGGTACACCTCCTCCAAGGTGGTCAAACCTTGCGCCACTTTCAGAAGCCCATCCTCGCGCATTGTTGTAATACCTTCCTTGCGTGCCGCCGTGATCAAATCGACACTGCTAGCATTATTCAAAATCAGCCGCTTCATTTCATGGTTCACCGTGATCACCTCAGAAATAACCAAACGGCCTTGATAGCCTGTATTGCTACACTTATCGCAACCCATCGCCTTTGGAACCTCACTAGGTACTTCTAAGGCCGTATCGGGGTTCATGCGTCGCAATCCTTCGATCGCCATTTCAAACTCTTGCTTCGCCGACTGACTGATCGCTTCTTTGACACTACAACCGGAGCAGACCTTCCGAACTAAACGCTGAGCTACAATCGTATTCAAAGCCGGTGCGATCATGAAAGATTGTAAACCCATATTCATCAGACGCGGGATCGTTTCAATTGCAGAATTCGTGTGCAAAGTACTTAACAGTACATGCCCAGTCAAAGCCGCTTGTGCCGCTGTTTCTGCCGCTTCCAAATCACGAATTTCCCCTAACATGACGATATCTGGATCTTGCCGCAAGAGTGTGCGTAAACCGCTGCCAAAATTATATCCCCGCTTCTCATTGATCTGGCTCTGAGTTACTCCGCTGATATGGTATTCCACCGGATCTTCCAGCGTAATGACCTTGTTTTCAGGCGTCTTCATCATGCTCAACATTGAATACAAAGTAGTCGTCTTACCTGAACCCGTTGGCCCAGTTACTAAAACCATCCCATTCGGAATTTGTGCCGCCTTTTTCAATTTAACTAAAGCCAAACCTGCAAACCCTAACTCCTCCAAAGTCAAAGGTCTCTCAGGACTAACTAAAAAACGACATACAAACGATTCACCATAAGGAGTTGGAATCGTCGAAACACGCACACCAATCTTCTTCTCATTAAAATCAAAACTATAACGCCCATCTTGTGGCACATTATCAACATTCATCTGCATTCTCCCCTCATACTTAATCTGGCTCGCCAGTGTCTTATAAAGGTCATAACTTAAATCAAAAACGCGATGCAAAACGCCATCAATCCGAAACCTCACTACCACACTACCTTCCTCTGGTTCATAATGAATATCCGAAGCACCCGTTTTCATTGCTCCTACATTCAATAAATTCAACCCTTGCTCCGCAGTTAATCCCGTGATCTTCGTCGGTAACTCCGCCAAAGTCGAAATCTCCTTTTCATAAGTCCCAATTGCTTCCTCTGCAACATTCTTCACTATCTCAATTTTTTTGTACTTCTCCGTCCCGCTATAAACCGACAAAGCATCATTAATCCCATCCGCTGAAGTTAAGCTTAAATCCACTATCTTTCCCTCACTTTTCAATCTTTCAATAATTGATAATGTCTCAGCTTTGTTTGGATCCTCCAATGCCAAACGCACTTTTTTTCCCACTTGGAAAAAACATATTACTCGCGCCAATTGCGAATCTGCCAAACTTATGATCTTTAAAAAATCTGGATTTAAAGGAGTTTTACTCAGATTGATATATGGCAAATTCAAATCTTTAGCCATACGCATCGTCGATTTTTCCTGAAACTCACGATTAATTTTTACAACATCAGTCCCGGCAATTGCCGGTTCTGATGTATGATCCTGTAAGTTTATTACTGTTTGGTCTTCACTCATCCGAGAATTATACCACGGAAAAGCGAAAAAACGAAGCCCTAAAGCCTACTATTTCACTGTCTTAACCGCAGCAGCAATCTCCTTCGCTCCATCTTCATCAATACCATCCACTTCTGCTAAATCCTTTGCTGATAAACCTTTCAATTGCTCAACCAAGGTCAAATTCGCCTCTTCAAGGGCTTGAATTAAAGCTTTGTCAATTTTCAAGTCACCAACCTCCTTCGCTTCCATTTTTTCTTCTGTTTTTTTCTTTTCCGTTTCTTTTGCTCCGCCAGAGTATTCGCTGATATCCAAAATATCTACTTCATAGCCAGTTAAAATTGATGCTAAACGCACATTTTGTCCTTGCTTACCAATAGCCAAAGGCCTTTGATCGGCTTGTACATAAACAGTTACCCTCTTTCCTGCCTCGTCAATTTTGATCACCGAAGTTTTTGCCGGCGCCAAAGCCGTTTTAATATAATCTTCAATGCTTTCTGACCATTGAATAATATCAATTCTTTCGCCGTTTAATTCTTCTGTAATATTTTGTACACGCACTCCTTTTTGGCCAACACAAGAGCCAATCGGGTCGATCTTCTCATCACTTGAATAAACCGCAACTTTACAACGGACTCCAGGGTCGCGTGCAATCGCTTTAATTTGTACTAAACCAGATTTAATTTCTGGAATCTCTAGCTCCATCAATTTTCTTACCAAGTTCGAATGAGTCCTCGAAATTAGTAATTCAGGCCCTTTACTAGTTTTTATTACCTTATCTAGATACAGCTTAATTCTTTGTCCAGAATAATATTTCTCACCCCGAATTTGTTGTTCAAAAGGCAAATAAGTAGTGATTTTGTCATCCAAATTGACATAAACACTACGACCATCAACGCGATGAACAACGGCATTGATAAGCTCATTCTCACGATCTTTGAAAGTGTCATACATCACGTCTCTTTCGGCTTCTTGTATTCTTTGAATGATCACTTGCTTCGCTGCTTGCGCTGCTATTCTTCCGTAATTTGTTGGAGTTACATCAATTCGAATTTGGTCGCCAATTTTTGCATTTTTTTCATATTTCTTTGCCTCCTTTTCTGTCATCTCTAAATCCTCAATTTCCACTTCTTTGACCACATTTTTCAATAAATATACGGTTGCTAATCCTGATTTAGAATCCAGCTCCACATCAATTTCTTGATCCTTAGTTCCGTAATCTTTTCTGTAAGCCGCTTTCAAAGCAGCTTCAATCGTTTCCAGAACCTTGTCCTTTGGGATATTTTTTTCATCACAAAGCTGATTTATCGCTGCTAAAAATGGTGATTGCATAAAGTTTAAATTAAAAGGAAAAAACAGCAGGATCAAAAATGACCCCACTAAACTGATGTGATTTTAACAGCGTGTTAGTACTTTGTAAATAGTATCTGGGCTAAAGCCTTTCCTGCCCAAAAATCCAAACATTCTTTGTCTAAACTTATTTTTATCTAAACCTTCCAGTTTCCTAGCATATTTTAATGCTAGATTGTTCGCAAGCTCGCATTCATCGATCTCAATTCTTCCAAATTCTTGCTCCAGAGAGTCTTTGCTGATACCACGCTTAATTAACTCCATCCTTATCAATCTTTTACCTCTTGGCGCAAAATTAATTCGATCATTAGTGTAGTTTTGAATGAATCTTGCATCATCCAAGTATTTCAATTCAATCAATCTATCTATTACTTTTTCAAGGATCATAGAGCCATCTAGACTCCTCCTTTTACAGAAGGAGTCTAGCTTCTTTCTAATTTCTAATTCCGTATAACTCTTCTTGCTAATAATTTTCAGAGAATATTCGATGAGCTTTTGGTATATATTATTCATCAATTGTTTTAGCGGACATTTTTTCAGTTAACTTTGCGACATCTTTCTGCGATCCAAAAACTAATGTTGATAAATCTTTGTCGATTGCAGAAGCGATTTTCTTGTTCTCCTGTAGGAAAAGCTTTGCATTTTCACGTCCTTGACCAAGCTTCGTTTCGCCATACGAATAGAAGGCACCAGACTTCCTTGTAATGTTGTATTTGACTGCCAAGTCCAATAAGTCCCCTTCATAAGAAATACCTTTGCGATACATAATGTCGAATTCTGCAATTTTGAATGGTGGGGCGATTTTATTCTTTACGATCTTAACTTTTACTCTTTGGCCAATAGTTTCCTTTTCTGTGTCACTAGGGTCTTCAATCTTACCAGTTGAGCGAATATCCATCCTCACGGAAGAATAAAATTTCAATGCTTGACCGCCAGTTGTTGTTTCGGGATTTCCAAACATTACGCCAATCTTCATTCTTAATTGATTGAGGAAAATTACCGTTGTTTTTGTTCTTGAGACAATTGCTGTCAATTTCCTCAAGGCTTGGCTCATCAAGCGTGCCTGCAAGCCCATATGAGAGTCTCCCATGTCACCGTCGATTTCCGCTCTCGGAGTCAATGCTGCTACTGAATCAACTACAATTACATCTAAGCCATTACTGCGTACTAATGTTTCAACAATCTCTAAAGCTTGTTCTCCACTATCGGGTTGTGAAACGATCAATTCATCTACATTCACTCCAATGCGGCGAGCGTAATCTGGATCTAAGGCGTGTTCAGCGTCAACAAATGCCACCGTACCACCAAGCATTTGCGCTTGTGCCAATATATGTAAGCTTAGAGTTGTCTTACCTGAACTTTCCGGGCCATAAATCTCCACAACACGTCCGCGCGGCACGCCGCCACCAAGTGCAATATCCAATGATCGCGCACCCGTCGAAATCATTTCTATAGGTACATGAGCTGATTCGCCCATTTTCATTACCGCACCTTTACCAAAATTTTTCTCGATTTGTGCCATTGCCAGCGCAATTGCTTTTTGCTTTTCATCCTTCGGATCCATAAAATTGAGGTTAATAAAAGTATGTAAACCAAATATAGGTGAGGATTCACTCACCGTCAATAGAATTTTAGATGTTATTTTTTCTCTACAGCTTTTTGGCTTTCTGCCTTGCGTTTTTGTTTCTCTTTCTCATCCAGACGGAAAAATCCACGCACGCTTTTTAGCGTTCCAAATGCTACGTTTTTCGTGTCGCATTTTTTACAACGATAAACATATTTTCTCCCACATCGTTCGGTATCTACGAGTTCTTCGCAGTCCTTACAATAGAAAACGACCTTCCCTGGTTCTACCTGAATTGATTCGACCACTTCTTGTTCCATACTAATAATTTATATCGTTGGTGCTAGTTTGTACGCGTTGTTTATGTGCTTCAATCGCTTCTTCAACTGTCGTTTCCTTCGAAATTTCAATCTTTTGGGCATCGCGATTTTCTTGCATCTTCTTCAGTTTTTCTTCAAATATGGGCTCGTCAATACTCACTACATTGGCGTATTCTACACGCTCTTTTCGGCCCAAAATCGCAAAACCTCCCATGAGAGCCAAGCCAATAATCGCCATCATCATGCCAAAGCCTACTTCCTTGTCCGCCAAACTAATTCCAAATTTTGGGTGGAAATAAACTGAATTTGTGAGAACTAGCATCAACAAAGCTAAAACAGCAGTTGCTACATGCAAATTGCCTTCACTCGATGGTAATTTTACTGGTTTTTTCAAAATTCTACGCACAATCACAGTTCCCGAAGCCGTAAACGCAAAAAGTGTAATCAAGCCCGCAAGATAAAGAGGCCCACTAATTCCTAGAAATGTATCGCCTACATTGAATCGATCAAGATCAGAATACCATGGTAAGAATACCGAAATTGCCCCAATCATCGCACCAATCAAAATCATTTTCCGCGTAAACGAAAGAGCCTTAAAACCTAACTTAAATTTTTCAAACATAACGAGAATTAATCTAGCTCAAGAATAGCTTAAATAAGATCATTGTAAAGTGTATACTCCCCATATGAAAAAAATAGCCATTGATCTGCGCTGCATTGCTGAGCCTAGAGCTGGAAAAGGGAATTATGCTTTTCATCTTGCGCGCAATTTACTTTCTCAGGATCAAAAAAATCATTACCTCTTGTTTTTAGATCATGCAGACCAGGAATTTGCGCCGTCCAGAAACCACCAAATTCATATTCTAGAAACAAAAGGCTTTATGCGACATTTTGAGATCGCTAAAGTTTGTCAGCAAAATGACATCGACATTTTCTTTTCTCCCAGTTCTTATATCACACCGTCTTTGATCAAAAAGCCTACAAAAATTATTTTCACCGTTCATGATTTAGTCAGTTTCGTCGCTAATGAAGGGCATAATTTCAAAGCTCAATTAATCGAAAAGCTTTTTCTTCGTCGCGCGATCGCTAAAGCTAAAAGAGTCCTCACGGTTTCCGAAAATACTCAAACTGATTTAACTAAACTTTTTCCTCAATCGACGAATAAAACCGAAATTATTTACTGTGCTGCTGATGCCAGTTTTAAACCTAATAGTAAGGCGAAACCCGCTGAATACTTCCTTGCTGTTGGCACAATACAGCCACGTAAAAACTACATTAATCTTTTAAAAGCTTTCGAGATTTTTCGGCGCAAAAATCCCAACTACAAGCTGATGATAATTGGTCAAAAGGGTTGGCAATCTGAGCAGTTTTTCGAACTACTTCAACAAAGTCCGGCACGTAAATCGATCGAAATCCTTGGACATATCGATCAGAGGAAACTACATCAACTTTATCAAAATGCCACAGCGCTCGTTTTTCCATCCTTTTATGAAGGCTTTGGAATACCGCTTTTAGAAGCAATGAATTGTGCTTGTCCTGTTCTTTGTTCGCAAAATTCATCTATTCCCGAAGTCGTTGTTGATGCGGCTGTTTTTTTTGACCCACATCAACCAAAAGAAATAGCCAACGCCATGCAGAAAATTACCAATAATCCACTTTTGCGTAGTCAATTGATTGAAGCTGGGCTTACTCAAGGTGAAAAATTTGGTTGGGATAAGAGTGCTGCGCGCCTCCTTGCCTTATTTGAAAAAATATAGAATAATCACATCATGTCGCTAAAAGAAATCAAAACAGTTGGCTTAATAGCTAAAAGAAACGCCGCGACGATCAAAGATCATCGCAACTGGATCGAAAAAATTGTCACTTTTCTCAAAGAAAAAAACAAAGAAATCTTATTTGATGCAAACTGTGCTCTAATTTTCCCCGGCGAGAATGGCCTCCAAAAGACCCATTTGCTCAAAAAATGCGATCTCGTTCTCACACTTGGCGGCGATGGCACCCTTTTAAAAACAGCTCGTCGTTTATCACGCAAAAAAGTTCTTGTTCTTGGCGTAAACTTCGGCACATTAGGCTTTCTTACTGAAACTACACCTCAAAAAACGCTTGCTGATCTTGAAGCAATTTTCGCTGGAGACTTTGATCTCGATCTTCGCTCACTTTTGCGCGTGACAATTTATCGCGACAAAAAGAAGATAGATAGCTACTTGGCACTGAATGATGCAGTAATCAATCAAGGTGCTTTCGCTCGTTTAATCAAACTCGACATCGAAGTCGATGGCCGTCAAGTTGTTAAATTTAAAGCCGACGGCATGATTATTGCTACTCCAACAGGTTCCACCGCACATTCCCTTTCCGCCGGCGGACCGATTGTTCATCCGAAAATCGCCGGACTCGTCCTCAGTCCAATCTGTCCTAGCTCACTTTCTATGCGTCCGATCGTTATTCCAGATAATAAACAACTCACCATCACTATCGATACTCAGAGACGTGAAGACGAACATCTCATTGGTCTAACCATCGACGGCCAAGATACTGTTGGCCTTAAATACGGCGACAAAGTGCGTTTTCGCCGCTCTAGCCGTGCACTTTATCTGATCCGTACGAAGAACCATTATTATAAAGTTCTTCGCAATAAGCTCCATTGGGGCGGTATCTAACTCTCTAATTTTCTATCTTTTATCTCTGCTTGAGCTGCAGCCAATTTTGCGATCGGTACGCGATAAGGACTGCAACTTACAAAATCCAATCCTAGCTTATTGCAGAACTCCACCGATTCTGGATCGCCGCCATGTTCGCCACAAATCCCAATTTCCAACCCAGGCTTTTCTTTTCGCCCTAATTCCACACAAATCTGCATCAAAGTACCCACACCATTTTGATCGATACTCGCCATTGGATCGCGCTCCAAAATTCCCAAATCCAAATACTTTGGTACGAAACTTCCTAAATCATCACGCGAATAGCCGAAAGTCATTTGCGTCAAATCATTCGTTCCAAATGAGAAAAAGTCCGCTTCCGTAGCAATTTCATTTGCCGTCAAACAAGCGCGCGGCACCTCAATCATCGTTCCAATTTTGTAATCAAAATTCACCTTGTCACCATATTCCGCCAAAGTTTTTTCGGTCACTTTTCGCAAATAACTCAACTCTTTCACCGTTCCCACGAGCGGAATTTCGATTTCCACATGCACTTTTTCTCCCCTTCCAGAAACGGAAATAGCCGCTTCTGTAATTGCCTCTACTTGCATTTGGTAAATGTCCGTATGCGAAATACCTAAACGACAACCACGATGTCCTAACATCGGATTGACCTCATGCAAATTCGCAATCACTTCTCGCACTTCACTCACACCTAAACTCATTTCACGCGCTAATTCCTCGATTTGTGTTTCATGTTCTGGCAAGAATTCATGCAAAGGCGGATCCAAAAGCCGTACCGTCACCGGCCGACTACCCATCACGCTAAAAATACCTTCGAAATCACCTTTTTGAATCTCTTTCAACTTCTTCAGAGGCTCACGTCTTTCATCTTCATTCTTCGCTAAAATCATTCTTCGCACCAGATGAATCCGATCTTCTTCAAAAAACATATGCTCCGTGCGGCAAAGCCCCACACCTTCGGCACCAAACTCCATCGCTACACGACAATCCTCAGGAGTATCAGCATTTGTGCGTATTTTCATTCGTCGAATTACATCAGCCCATTCCATAATCGTCTGAAAATCACCAGACATCGAAGCATCTTGCATCTCCATCTCGCCTAAAATTACTTCGCCAGTACTACCATCCAAAGTAATTACATCACCTTCATTCAATACCAATTCGCCCACAATCAACTTCTTCGCCGCTACATTTACCGTAATTTCACTGCAACCACTCACACAACATTTCCCCATTCCACGGCACACAACCGCCGCATGACTAGTCATTCCGCCACGCGCCGTCAAAATCCCTTGAGACACATGCATTCCCGAAATATCTTCCGGACTGGTTTCTCGTCGCACTAAAATGACTTTTTCATTCTTATCGATGGCCATTTCCATCGCTTCCTCAGTCGTAAAAACAATCTTCCCACAAGCCGCACCCGGTGAAGCTGGCAAACCTTTCGCAATTACATTCCGTACGGCACTAGCCTTTATTTGTGGATGTAAAAGTTGATTTAGTGCCTTCGCTTCAATCTGCATCAGTGCTTGCTCTTTTGTCGTCAAACCCTCCGCGACCATATCGACAGCAATCTTTACCGCCGCCTTCGCCGTCCGCTTTCCATTACGCGTTTGAAGCAAAAACAAACGCCCCTTCTCAATCGTAAATTCAATATCTTGCATGTTTTTATAATGCCTTTCCAACATATCTTTCGCTTCCACTAATTCATTAAACACCGCTGGATTAATCTCTTGCAGTTGCGTAATCGGCATTGGCGTCCGAATCCCCGCCACGACATCTTCGCCTTGGGCATTCATCAAAAATTCACCGAAAAATTCACGTTCACCCGTGGAAGGATTGCGAGTAAAAGCCACTCCAGTTCCACTATCATCACCCATATTCCCGAACACCATCGACTGAATAGTCACCGCCGTACCGATCAAACCTGTAATATTATTCATCCTTCGATAAGCAACCGCGCGCTCATTTTGCCAAGAATTAAATACCGCCTCAATCGCTAACTTCAATTGCTTCAAAGGATTAGTTGGAAACTCTGCGCTATTTTTTTCCGCTACCAAAGCCTTATATCGGCTCACCAATTCTTGTAAATTTTCCGCACTCAAATCTGTATCATTGACAGCTCCAACCTCTTCTTTCAGATGTTCCAAAACTTCCTCGAAATAATGATGATCAATCCCCAACACTACATTACTAAACATCTGAATAAAACGGCGATAACTATCCCAAGCAAAACGCGCATTGCCACTTTGTAATGCCAAAGTTTGTACAGTTTCGTCATTCAAACCCAAATTCAAAACTGTATCCATCATCCCCGGCATCGAAATCGCTGCACCACTACGCACGGAAACCAATAGGGGATTAGTTGTATCTCCAAGCTTTTTCCCCATTTTACCTTCCAATAATTTTAATTGCTCTTCCATTTGTTCACCAAAACTCTCGGGATAATCACCATTTTCCAAAAACAAACGACAAACTTCCGTCGTGATTGTAAATCCTGGCGGCACAGGTACGCCAATGTTAATCATTTCCGAAAGATTTGCACCCTTTCCGCCCAGAATCTGCTTCATTTCCTTGTTTCCTTCTTCAAACGCATAAACCAACTTTCCGGAGCTTTTTGCCGCCATTTCAACAGAAGAACTTGGAATCACAGACATATAATTTAATTAAATTGCCCTTTATTCGGAGTAAAACACAAGATCTCCTAGCACTCAAGAGATTTCGCCGTTTTCATGAACCTTATTTGCTATGCGATCCAATGAAGTTACATAAGCCGCCACTCGCAAATCACAACCGTATTTTTCCCCATTTGCAACGACTTCCGCAAAAGCCTTCACCATAATCTCCTTCAATTTCATATTAACATCTTCTTCAGACCAATAATTGCCCGCAGCGTTCTGCAACATTTCGAAGTAACTCACTGTTACACCACCTGCATTAGCCAAAATATCGGGTACAACAATTACTCCACGACTCGCCAAAATTTCATCTGCTTCCGGCGTAGTAGGGCCATTGGCCAATTCCAAAATCAATTTCGCTTTTACATTTGCCGCATTCCCACGATGAACCTGATTTTCCAAAGCCGCTAAAACTAAAATATCACAATCCTTTTCCAACAATTCTTCATTGGACATTTTTTCCGCATCTTCAAATTCCATCACACTACCTTTTTCAAGCTTACAAGCCGCTAACTTCGCATTATCAATTCCATTTTCATTGTAAATACCACCTTTCGAATCTGAAGCGCCAACAATTTTGTATCCTTGGGCTGCCAAAAGATCCGCCGCAATTCCACCAGCATTACCGAAACCTTGGATAATCACTCGCGTTTTTGCTGCTTCCAGTTCATGTTTTTTCACATATTCATCTAGAATATAAATTCCGCCTTGAGCCGTCGCATTATTGCGCCCTTTGCTACCGCCAGCCGCAATTGACTTCCCCGTGACTACTCCGCGCTGATCACTACCACAATATTTCGAATACTCATCCGCAAACCAATCCATCATTTGTGCATTTGTATTTACATCTGGCGCTGGCACATCAAGATCCGGGCCAACCACATCAGCAATGGCTCTTGCATAAGCCCTCGTCAATCTTTCTTTTTCACCTTCCGAAAGCAATTTTGGATCGACGATCACACCGCCTTTGCCTCCGCCAAGCGGAATTCCTACCACCGAACACTTGATCGTCATCCACGCCGCCAAAGCTTTTACTTCCCCCATATCCACTTGTTGATGATAACGGAACCCTCCTTTATATGGCCCACAAGTGTTATTGTGTTGTACTCTGAAACCTTCGAAAAAGCGCAGACTGCCATCATCCATTCGCACTGGGATACTCACTTCCACAATTCTTTTATGTGTCGATAAATAAGCTTTCATCTCTTTAGCAAGTGACATAACGCTTGCCGCCTTATCAATCTGCTTCAATGTATTTTCAAAGAGGGACATCTATTTTTGGTTAAAATGTAAAAGCATTCTTCCACGATCTTGGTCAAAAAAAAAGAGGAGATTTACTCCTCTTTTTAACTATTTCCAAAGATGAAACCAACGTTTTGGTGGTGCTTTCAATAAATTTATTTGATTCTCCATTACAAAAACCTTTTCTTGCAAAGTGTTTACCAAGCGCAGAAAACTTTGTCTTTCCTCAGCATGTTGAGATACTAATCTTTCCATCGTCAATGCAAACGATTTGAAGTCCTCTATATCTATCAGTAATTTTTTTTCCTTTGATTCGATCACTTCTTCTACAGCTTGTTTTACTTTCGGTTCTTTCTCAGTCTTTGGAGTCAAATTCAAATTAAACAGTTCGGAAAGAGATTCTTCGCTCACGGTATAATTAAAACCTTGAGGAGTTTTATCCTTTTTAAATTTCAACTTTTTAGATTTCACGCATCGACGAATGGTCTGAAGTGACCTTCCGCTGATTTTAGCGGCCTGCTGCAGGCTTAGATATTTTTCTGTCATAGGGAAGGGGTTTTCAAGTACACGACTACCCAACAATTTAGTATAAAAACCCCCTTAACACAAACCTCCCTATTTGATTACAAATTGACAAATCATGTGGTTCTTTTCTGCCCCGAAAATTTATGAATGAAATAAATCCCTAATCCAATCACTAAAGCAAGCATGCCGCTGAGCAAGGCGGTAATTTTGCCACCACTTGTTTTCTTCATTCCTTGGTCCCCTGAATCGGAACGCACTTCGTTCAAAAAATCCAACTCATCATCTTGACTAATCAAAGTCTGTTTTTTCTCATCAATATGCAAATTAAACCACTTGATCATGTATAAATCCTGACGCACCGTTTCCATCGTTGAGACCACGCCATTTTCAAACTCCAATAAAAAATCTTTCGCCCCATGGATCTCAAAATAAAACTTCGTCACTACACCATTGCCTACAGGAAACGAATCTTCTCGTTTTAATGTTTGACCAAAAATAATTTCTGCTCCTTTGTCTGTGACCAAATAAATTGGATCGCCACCACGTTCCAAGAAATCACCAGGTTCATATTTCAGAAATTTCAATTTATCGGCAGGATATTTTAGGTGAAAAGCTGTGCCTAAGATTGGCTTTTGCATTTCTTTTGCCACCACTTCAATCAGTAACAAATCGTTTTCCAAAAAAGTTCCTTTCATTTCCATTTTCCCCAAAGGCTCTTCAAGAAATCCAAACCAATCTTCTTCAGTCGTAGCTTCCGCTAAGCGCGGATAAAGAGCTAGTATCAAAAAAATTGGGAGTAATAAAAATTTTTTCATTTTGAATAATTAAGTTTTGTAGAAGAGGGCTCCATTACGAAGCCCTCTAAATACTTAGAATAACAAGCCAAAGTTCGCGCCCATTGTAATCAGATCGCTACCATCTAATTCGCCATCGTAGTTCACATCCTTTGCTAATTGATAACCCACTTCGCCAAAAGATTTGCCATAAGATCTCGCCAAGCTTTCAATATCTCGACCATCTACTCGATCACTTCGGTCAATATCACCGCCTAAACCACGCGCTTCTCTTCCAATAATTTCCACCGCTTCACTCATTACTCCGGCCTTCACCGCGAAAATTCTGTAACGATAATCTACGCCCGCAACCAGGTCGGTACCGTCAACGAAAGTTAATTCCGCCACGCGACCAATTTCTCTAAACATCCCATTCGCACCCATTTTCTCAATCACATATTGATCCGCCAATCCCACCGGAGCATTCCAACTCAAAGCCAGTTTATATCGATCAACACCAGGTGCGATTGCCGCTCCCACGACTGGTCCGACTTCACCTCCACCAGCACCTTCGCCAATATTCATCACGTCCCCATTCAAACGCACTGCAATATCCGCATTACGATCAGAGGCAAAACTCTTCGGTCCCAAAGTGAATTCGCCCGCCGCACCATCGCCACCAATTACTTGGAAATAAACCGAAAACAATTCACCATTTGCATCAATGCCCGTCGGTGGATTTGTCAGTCTAGAAGCACCGACTACTACTTTCCCCGCTACACCATCTTCCAAAGCCGCTTGAAAAAATCGCTCTGCTCCATCGCCTCGTAAAATAGCCGTTTCTTCTGTGCGTACATAGCGGAAGAAATTCGGATTATAAACCAAATCCACACCATAAGCGTACAAATCTTCGATCATCGAGGCATTCACTCGCACACGAATTTCATTACCTTCCTCAGCATTCGCAGGGGCATCCAACACGATGGCCGCTACTTCGCCAGCAAACACGCTGTTCACCGTTTTTGGCGTCCCGAAAATTACACTGCCTAAACTTGCCAAGCCCAAATTATTCACATTCGAACTCGCCCAATTCGCCGCTTGATCAATCGCCACCGTCGGATCAATTCGTTCCATCGACGGTTTGTTTGCACCATTACCTGCATACCAAGCGCCTCCATTTCCATTCACCGTGTCGATGGTGCGCCCTTGATTGTCTTTTAACACCAAACTGTCTCCAGTATTTGCCAAAGACATATTGATAATCGCATCCGACTGGACATTGCTTAAGGCTTGTTCACTATCTTCTATCAAGAAAAAACCCCGCGGCTGGATCACGCCAGCAACAATTTGGTAGACAGTGTCTACATCATCGACAATTGTCCACCCGCCAATATCCACGGGTTGATTGCTGTTATTGTAAAGTTCAATCCACTCATCATTGGAGCTATCGGCGCTACCCGCCCAAGCCACTTCATTGATCACTACCGACCCCGGCTCTGCGGCCTGCGCCAACTGTCCGGACAAAAACTGACTAGCCATGACGGTTACCGCCATCATCGCAAACAACTTCTTAAACATATCATTCATATACTTTGCGGTTAAAAAATATGCTTCTGCAGAAAGCTCCTTCAGCCTAACAATCACTTCTGAAATTTTTCTAAAAATTGACACTAAAAAAATGGCAAATTTCTGTCAGCATTTTTAAAAACTCGTCGCTAATGAAAGCTCAAATCAAGACTGTCATTAAATTGCCCTAAAATTTATCGTTCAAATAATGACTTTTTGCTGACCGCACATTCCTGTTACAATCGCGGCAATTCTTAAACACTCCCAAAAATGCGCAACCAAATGCAAAACGACAATGTGAAATTGATGAAATACGGCATCCGTGAAATCGTCGACATTGCTCAAACAATCAAAGAGCTCGACCCAAATTTCCAATTGATTCCCGAAAATATCGGTGACCCGATACCAAAAGGTTGGCCTGTTCCACCATTTCTCAAAACTCTGATCAAAGAAGAAATCGATCGCGAAGGCGACAAGGTTTTCGGTTATAGCCACTCGCGCGGCCTTCCCGAAACGCGCAAATGGGTTTGCGAATACGCCCGCCGCTTCAGTCCAAGCTCAAATCTTGATTACGAATATGTTCTTTTTGTCAGCGGCCTCGGCGCCGGAATTTCCGCTCTTTACCACATGTTGCCGCATGGCCAACGCATTATTCAGCCCACGCCAAGTTATCCGACGCACGCTTCGATGGAATCTTTCAGCGCGACCGCCGCGACGATCAGCTATAAACTAGATCCACACAACGACTGGCAACCCGACCTCGAAGATCTCGAAGCGCAAATCCAAGCGCATCCCGAAGTCACCGGCATTCTCGTTATCAATCCAAACAACCCAACTGGTGCCGTTTACAACAAACAAACCATTGAACGCATCGTCGAAATCGCCGAAAAATACCAACTTTTCCTCATCTCCGACGAAGTCTATTTCCGCATGGTTTACAACGGCCACGAATTCGCCCAAATCACCGAAATCGCCCACAATCGCGTGCCTCTCATCGTCATGCGCGGTATTTCCAAAGATGTTCCATGGCCAGGTGGTCGCTGTGGTTGGCTAGAATTCCACAACATCCACCTCGACAAAGATTTCCAAGCTTACGCCGAAGCAATCAAAAAACGCGTCCTCATGGAAGTTTGTTCCGTCAGCTTGCCGCAATTCATTTTGCCAAAAATCTACGATCATCCCGATTTCGAAACTTGGAGTGCCGAATATAATAAACAACTCGAAAACAACAGCAACCACATCGCCAACACGCTCGCTAAATCCGACAAATTGATCGTAAATCGCACTAACGGCGCTTTTTACATGATGCCACTTTTCAAAGAAGGCGTCCTCAATAACCACCAAACTCTGCCGATCGCCGATCCTCAAGTCAAAGCCTACATCGAAGAACAAGTCGCCAAGCCAGGATTTCCGCTCGATCAAAGATTTACTTACTATTTGCTCGCCACTACCGGCGTTTGCGTCGTGCCAGCCAGCGGCTTCTTTAGCCCATATTCCGGCTTCCGACTTACCACACTCGACCGCGACGAAAACCGCCGCACTCAAACATACGAAAGCGTCCTAAACGCCATCGAAGAGTATACCGCCAGCGCTTAAACTACGCTCAGAATCCCTTCAGCAATATACGGAATATCAGCTTCGCGCACACCCGCGAAGTTGATTCTTCCATTCTCCAATAAATAAATTCCCTTCTCTTCGCGCA